>WQUU01000070.1 GCA_009781925.1 Bacillota bacterium
CTTTGATCCCCTCCAAAGTAAAAAAACCATCCGATAAAATATCCAACAAGCGCTATCATCGCCACGCTGAAAAATACGATTTCTTTTGTGCTTCCGAGTGAAAACCATCGGGCGTCTCCGTGCACAAGAAATAACAAAACGACAACACATGATATCATGATTATCTTTTCCAAAACGCTTAAAACGGCTGACTTGTCCTGCATTTCCATAAGCGGGTTTGATCGCATGTGTATCAAAGGCATTATAACATATGGTAATTCTTGCAGGAGAAAAAAGACTAATCCAAGCGCAAAGAAACCAATGTATTGATTTGGCGTTATTCTAATCCACTTTACCATAAATACAACACCCACCAAATATAAATACTCTACTCCCCTATCGCCGCTCTCAGCAGACCCAAAAACAGCGGGTGGGGCCGGTTCGGGCGGCTCTTGAACTCCGGGTGGAACTGCACGCCCACGAAGAAGCGCTTGTCCGGCAGCTCGACCGCCTCCACCAACGTGCCGTCCGGCGATGCGCCGCTGATGCGCAGGCCGTGCGCGGTCAAAATCTCCCGGTAATCGTTGTTGAATTCGTAGCGGTGGCGATGGCGCTCACTGATCGCTTCGGCGGCGTAAAGCCGCTCCAAAAGCGTGCCCGCCTCGATGTGGCAGGGATAGGCCCCCAGGCGCATGGTACCGCCCTTGCGCGTCACCGCCAGCTGTTCCGGCATGAGGTCAATAACCTTGTGGGGGGAGTTCCCGTCAAATTCCCCGGAATGGGCCCCCGCGAGCCCGCAGACGTCCCGCGCCAGCTCAATGACAGCCGTCTGCATCCCGAGGCAGATGCCCAGAAAAGGCAGGTCGTTTTCCCGCGCGTACCTGCAGGCCGCGATCATGCCCTCAATGCCTCGGTCGCCGAAGCCGCCGGGCACGACGAGCGCGTCCACACCCGCGAGCACCTCCGCGATGTTCTGATCCTCCAGACCGTCGCTGTCCACCCAGTGGATTTTCACATGGGCGCCCACGCCGTAGCCCGCGTGGTGCAGGCTCTCCTTGATGGAGAGGTAGGCGTCGTGCAGGCGCACATATTTGCCCACGAGGGCAATGCGCACGTGCTTCTCCCGATGCTCAATTCTGTCCATTAATGTCCGCCACTCGCTGAGATCGGGCTCCGGAACCTCGAGTCCCAATTCCCGGCAGGCCACCCTGTCCAGGCCGTTCTCATGGAGCATCAGAGGCGCCTCATAGAGATTCGGCAGGGTCAGATTCTCGATGACACAATCCGGCTTCACATTGCAGAAGAGGGAGATTTTGTCCTTGATCCCCGCATCCAGGGGCTCGTCTGACCGGGCGATGATGAGATCCGGGGAGATACCCATGGAGCGCAGCTCCTTGACGGAATGCTGGGTGGGCTTGGACTTGTGCTCCCCCGAACCCCGCAGATAGGGCACCAAAGTCACATGGACGAACAGACAGTTTTCCTGCCCCACCTCGAGGGAGATTTGACGGATGGCCTCCAAAAAGGGCTGGCTCTCAATATCGCCGGTGGTACCGCCGATCTCGGTGATGAGCACATCGGCGCTGCTGCTTCGGGCGCAGGCATAGATAAAATTCATGATCTCCCCGGTGATATGGGGGATGACTTGCACCGTCTGGCCCAGATAGCCCCCGGCGCGCTCCCGGTTTAAAACGCTCCAATACACTTTTCCGGCGGTGAGGCTGCTGAGTTTTGTCAGGTTTTCGTCGATGAAGCGCTCGTAGTGGCCGAGATCCAGGTCGGTCTCCGCGCCGTCGTCGGTGACAAAGACCTCCCCGTGCTGGAAGGGGCTCATGGTGCCGGGATCCACGTTCATGTAGGGATCCAGTTTTTCGGCGGCCACTTTGAGGCCCCGCTGCTTGAGAAGCCTGCCCAGAGACGCCGCCGTGATCCCCTTGCCGAGACCCGACACGACCCCGCCGGTCACGAAAATAAACTTCGCCATAGAATCCCACCCCCGAAAGTTATCTATAGTGCACACAGCTGAAAGTTATTATACACCAGTTCTTGTAGGGTTGCAACATTTTTCCGCAAGATGTGGTCTGAGATGTGAAAGGCCGTTGACAAGCGGCATACATCTCTCTATAATAGCGGAAACGGCAACGGCGCCATGTGGTTCCGCCTTTTATTTGTTGTTCCCTCCATGATGCCAATAAAAAGTAATCCCCAAGTTTTTTGCGGTATTGTCATCCCAGTCATGGTACATAACTATAAGCGAGATTGCGATAAGAATTTGAGCTCACTCGTCTCTCCTTGAACATCGTGCGGTTTATCATCTTGAAAAATCCGGGAAAAAGTGTATAATAGCTGTGGAGGCGATTATATGCGCAGGCCAAAAATATATCTGGAAACCACATTATTCAACTATTACTTCGACACTGACCGCGACGCTCACCCTGCCACCGTGGCTCTGTTTGAGGAAGTCGCTGCCGGGAAGTATGACGCATATACCTCCACGTATGTGTTGGATGAATTGGGCGCAGCCCCAGAACCAAAGCGAACAAACATGCTTAATTTAATCTCAAGATACGAAATCTCTCTTCTTTCAGAAAACGAGGAAACGATCAGATTAGCAAATCTATATATTAAAAATGGCTTAATTCCAGAAAAATATAGAACTGACGGACTGCATATTGCCATGGCGGCGGTAAGTGATTTAGACATTATTATCAGCCTAAACTTTCAGCACATTGTAAAGCGCAAAACAAAACTGGAAACGAGCGCCTTAAATGCCCTGAACGGATATCGCGCTGTAGAAATTTTAACACCCATGGAGGTTGTCGATTATGCGAACTATGGACACAATTGAGCAAGAGATTAATCAAATCCGTCTTAATATTTACGAAAAAACAAAGCACATGACCCCGCAGGAACTAACAGCATACTATCATCAACGTGGTGAAAAGATTGCCAAAGAATTCGGTTTCAAATTTGTCGAAAGCACACACGATCGGCCAAGTACCCCTTGATCTCCTCTCCCCTCCAAATTTTACCCAGGAGTACACCCATGAAAGACATCCCCGCCCTGTTCGGCAGCATGGTGTATGGCGACGGCGCCATGCAAGAGACGCTCCCCGAGGACATCTACCGCGCCCTCAAAAGAACCATGGCCCAGGGTACACATCTGGAACTGGACGTGGCCAACGCCGTGGCGGAGGCCATGAAAAATTGGGCCGTCTCCAAAGGGGCGACGCATTACACCCACTGGTTCCAGCCCTTGACCGGCGTCACCGCCGAGAAGCACGAGAGTTTTATCTCTCCCGCGCCCGGCGGCAAAGTGCTCATGGAGTTTTCCGGCAAGGAATTGGTGCGCGGCGAGTCCGACGCCTCCAGCTTCCCCTCCGGCGGTATCCGCGCCACCTTTGAGGCCCGGGGCTACACCGTCTGGGACACCAGTTCTTACGCCTTCATCAAGGACGGCACCCTCACCATCCCCACCGCCTTCTGCGCCTACAGCGGCGAGTCCCTGGACAAGAAGACGCCGCTGCTGCGCTCCATGGACGCCATCAACCGGCAAGCCCTGCGCATCCTGCGCCTGTTCGGGAACAGCTCCGCCAAACGGGTCGTCACCACCGTCGGCCCGGAGCAGGAGTACTTCCTCGTCGATAAGGCGATGGTCGAGCGGCGGCCTGACCTGATTACCACCGGGCGCACCCTCTTCGGCGCGCGCCCGCCCAAGGGCCAGGAGCTTGAAGACCACTACTTCGGCGCGATCAAGCCCCGGGTCGCGGCCTTCATGCGGGAACTCGACGAAGAGCTCTGGAAACTCGGCGTCACGGCCAAGACCGAGCACAACGAGACCGCCCCCGCCCAGCACGAGATGGCTCCCATTTACGCCGGCGCGAACATCGCCACCGACGACAACCAGCTCACCATGGAACTCATGCGCAGTATCGCCCAAAAACACGGCATGGCCTGTCTGCTGCACGAGAAGCCCTTCAAAGGGGTCAACGGCTCGGGCAAACACAACAACTGGTCGCTCTGTACCGACACGGGCCTCAACCTT
Source organism: Bacillota bacterium (assembly GCA_009781925.1). Lineage (GTDB taxonomy): Bacteria > Bacillota > Clostridia > Oscillospirales > Oscillospiraceae > WQUU01. Next base: position 4,025 of record WQUU01000070.1, read on the forward strand.
CTGGAGCCCGGTGAGACTCCCCACGAAAACGCCCAGTTTTTGCTCTTTCTCTTGGCAGTCATGCAAGCGGTGGACGAGTACCAGGATCTGCTGCGCGCCTCCGCCGCCAGCGCGGGCAATGACCACCGCCTGGGCGGCAGCGAGGCCCCGCCCGCCATCGTCTCTCTGTTTCTGGGCGATGAGCTGACGGAGGTTCTGGACGCCCTGGAGGCCGGCGCGGACTACCACGGCCGGGAAAAGCGCCCGATGGAGATCGGCGCGGTGGTTCTGCCCCACTTTCCGAAGGACAGCACAGACAGGAACCGCACCTCTCCCTTCGCCTTCACCGGCAACAAGTTCGAGTTCCGTATGCTGGGCGCCTCCTTCTCCGTAGCGGACGCGAATACCGTGCTCAATACGGCGGTAGCGGACGTTTTGGGCGGGTATGCCGATAAGCTGGAGCACGCGGAGGACTTTACCGCCGCGCTGAACACGCTCATCCGGGACACGATCCGGGCCCACAGGCGCATCCTCTTTAACGGCAATAACTACGCGGCGGAGTGGGCAGCCGAGGCGACACGGCGCGGCCTGCATAACTTCGAGACGACGGTAGACGCGCTCCCGGCGATGGTCTCCGAAAAGAGCTTGGCCCTCTTTGGCCGGCAGAGCGTACTCACCGCGGTGGAGCTCCGCTCCCGCTGCGAGATCCAGCTGGAGAACTATTCCAAAACCGTGAACATCGAGGCCCTCAGTCTGGCGGACTTGACCAAGCAGCGGATCGTCCCCGCCGTCATCGCCTACGAGAACGAATTGGCAAAACTGTTGGAACGAAAAAGCGCCCTCAGCGGTTATAACCTCTCTCTGGAAAAAGCCCTGCTCTCCAGGCTCTCCAACCTTGGGGATCTTCTTCTCACGCGCATGGACGCCCTGGACGCCGCCCTCGCCGGCGTAAAACCGGAGGGGGACGCCCTCACCCACGCGGCTTATTACCGGGATGCCGTTTTGCCCGCCATGTCCGAGCTTCGCCAGGTCATCGACAAGCTGGAGACACTGGTGGCAAGGGAGTTCTGGCCCGTGCCGACCTACGCGGAACTGCTGAATTCGGTGAATTGAGCGGTTATATTGAACAGCAAGCGTTTGGTGTGACAAAAAGAGAATCCCTTTTCAAAAAAACGCAAAAAGGAGCAAAAAAGAGAATTACTCTTGACTTCCCCATCCGGCTGTGGTATTATAATTGCGCTCTAAAAAATCCTATGTCGCGGGGTGGAGCAGTCCGGTAGCTCGTTGGGCTCATAACCCAAAGGCCGAGGGTTCAAATCCCTCCCCCGCAACCACAAAAAACCCTGTAACCGCAACGGTTACAGGGTTTTGTTATTTTATGACATGGAGCCGATTTTTCGGGATTTCCCTCCGATTCCCCTCCGATCACATCAAAACGGATCAAAACCGGCTTGAAACATTTAGTCTATGCCGAACCATGTCGAATTTTTGTGAAGATCTACAGAGCTTATTCAGAAACTTGGCATGAAGGAGGACAATACTACCAAATCAACTTCCAAATATTTGTGCAGTATTCAAATTGTTTTTTATGACCTTCCTCTTGACATCTTGGCTAATTCGTGCTAATATATTAATTGTAAAGGCAAGGTTTTCAAACGAATATGTTGTAAGTGTTTCATAGCAATCACAAAATATGTTGGCGCGAATGTCAAAAGTTTGCCTAAAGTACTTTTCAAACACCTATGACAAGGATGGGCGAAGGCGGCCGCAAACAGACAGGAGAATTTTAGAAAGGAGGATGCCAATGCAGATCTGACAACAGCACGTTAAAATGTAACCACAGGAAAAATGATTAGAAAGGAGGATTGATGCCAATGCGAAACAGACCCTTCGCGAGAGGGGGTGATATGGAATGAAGGAGCCAAAATCCACAAGAAAGGAGTCGGTGCTTATAAGTTTACAGATCGTCACAGTCCTAATTGTCCTAAGCAATCAAAGTCCCAAGCCACTGTTTATCATGGCAATGTTAGCGGCTCAGCTCATAGTGACAACATTGGTAACAATTATCGGAAAATGGCAGTAAAAAGGTAGGAAAAATTGATGTTAACTTCACACACATAGCGGGTCGGGAGGCTGCAGATTCCCGATCCGCTTATGTAATACAAAATAATATTAAATTTAGGTGGGTATCCCAAATGTCAGATTCGACAATTACACGTATCGCAGAGCAAAATGCCGGCAAAATTGCCCTGATCAAGGAGAACCGCGAGGTTCTCAACGCAGTAAGACGGCTAAAAACTGGGGATAAATCTGCCCTCGCTGAAGCTGCAGGGGTATCATGGCCTAAGCTTAATAAAGATATAGGGGATTTAGAGAAGGAAAATGCCGTACAGATGGGAGCCCGTGACAGCGGGCAAATATATGAAGTCAATTCAAACTTCGCGTTTTTTGTGGGGTTATCAATCACAAATGACAGCATCAAATTATCCATTTGCGATTTTTCATTGCAGCCTTTAACGAGAGATGATCTGTCCGCACGGGGATTCAGCCATTTGCATCAAATGCTGCCTTTCAGTGAGACCGGCGAAAATAATCATGTGGTCTCATTCGGCGTCACAACGGAACTGAGAGCCATCATCGGTAAAGTGAATGAGATCATTGGGATCCTATTGGCTGAAGAATCCGCAAATTTTCATTTGCTTGGGATTACAATCGCTTTTGCTGGATTTATTGATTATAAATCCAGAGTTTTTGCTTTTTCGCCCCATGTGCAAAAGTTGAATGAGACACCGCTGGACGATCTGGTGCTCCCCGCGGTAAAAGAGTCCCTTGACAATCGCAATATCTTTTTATACTATGAAAACGACTCTGAGTCGGCGGTGCTCTATGAAAAAGAATCCCTTTTTTTCTCAGAGGACAAAGACCGGCGCGATTTAAGAAATAAAGAAAATATCGGGTGCATCTATATCAGCGCGGGCATAGGGCTGGGACTAA
>WQUU01000071.1 GCA_009781925.1 Bacillota bacterium
GGCTGCAAAAAAGCCGACGGCGGCCGCGAAAAAGCCAACGGCTGCCCAAAGACCGACAGCCGCCGCAAAAAAACCGACGGCCACCGCGAAAAAGTCCGGCGGTTTGAACCTGGGCTCGCTTCTGTCTCTGGTCGGAGGCCTGTTCTCGGGGAACAAACCCAAGCCCAGCAGCGCAAAGCCGGCCAGCGAATCCTCGTCCGTCCTCAGTTCTCTGCTCGCGGCTTTTACCGGAGGCGGAGGCGGAGGATCAGGGTCAGGATCAGAGTCGGGGCTCTCGGCGCTGGTCGAGCACGTTGTACCCCTGCTCAGTTCCCAAGGACTTTTAAACGTTTTCAAGAAGAACCCCTCAAAGGCGCTGGATCAGCTCGGTATCAGCAACTTGGCGGCGGAACACGCCGAGCCGCTGATCGCGGCGATTCAGGGACAACTCGGCATGGCGAAGCCGAAAACGTAATTCCGGATATACAAAATTTTATGCTTCAGAAGGTGGAAGGGGAATTTCAATGCCAGAAAAACCGATTGTAAATTGGGAAGAACAGCAGGCAAAAAAGTCGGCTGCAAAAGGGGAAACCGTACCGGCAAAGAGGCCGGTTACAAAGGCGGAGGCGGCGCCGGCGGAGAATTCGGTCGTGCAAGCGGCAGACAAACCGATAAAAAAGCCGGTCGCGCAAGCGGAGGCAGCCGCCGCGCCGGCTGCCCATTCGACGCTGCAAACCTTTGTCGCGACCCAGGAGGCCAAAGATAAGGCCTCGACAAACCGCATTATCGCCGTCATCCTCTGGGTATTGGGCCTCGGCTGTGAGGCCGCGGTGATCTATTTTCTCCTGAAGGGCACGTTCAATCTGCACAACACGCTCAGCTGGGTTATCCTGATCGGCCTCCTGGTGGCGGATCTGATCCTGGTGGTGGTCGGCTCAATGCTCTGGAAAAAGGCAAACCGCCTGGATCCCGCTTCGAAAAAGGAAAAACTCCGCTTTTTTGTGCAGAATCAGCTGGGTGCGATCATCGCAATCATCGCGTTTCTGCCGGTTGTGATCGTCATCTTCACAGACAAGAATCTGGAGGGCAAACAGAAGGGCGTCCTCGGCGCGGTGGCCTGTGTGGCGCTCGTCGCGGCGGTGCTGCTCGGCATAAACTTTAACCCGCCGTCTGTGGAGCAGTACAGCGAGCAGGCGAATGAAGTCGTGGCGCTGACCGGGCAGAATCTGGTCTATTTTACGACATACGGGTCGGTGTACCACCTGTATAGCGACTGCACTTACCTTACAAGAGCGACCACGGGAACCGTTTATTCGGGTACCGTGCAGGATGCGCACGCGCAGAGCAGCGCGATCACCGAGTCAACGCTGTGTAGCGTCTGCAAGGCGAGGGCAGAGGCCGCCCGGGGGATCAGCCTGGCGCCGGATGCCTCCGCATCACCGGCTGCGGCCGAGACGCCGGCGGCATAAACTTCAACCCCCAATCTTTATACACAGCAAAAGCCGCTCATGCCGGGCGGCTTTTGCTTCATAATCTCTGCCTTGACAGCGATGGAGAACTGTGGTAAACTGTTACCGTGTGATGTAATTGTCACTTTAATACAATTTTGCGGCGGGGTATCTGGGGTATGCGGCAACGAAGAGTCAGTTTGAAATTATGGAGGGCGTCGAGGATAATACCGGCCTCACTTATGTTTTTGAGTTACTATTTTTTTGCCCGGCAGGAAGAGACGCCGCTGATCAGCATCGTGATGGCAGTCACAACTATCCTTGTTGTCCTTTTTATCATCGTTGTTGATAAAAAGCGCGATATTATCGACGAGTCCGGCAGAGAGAGTATCAGAAAGTCCGATCACATTTGTTTGAAGCTATTTTATCTTGGAACCGCGCCCATTCTGATCTCGATCATGTTTTGGAATGATGCGATCTTGACCGGTTATATCGTAGTCAGTGAATTTGTCCTGTTTACGGCTATTCGGATTATTCTATTTTGGATTTATGACAGCCGCGGGGTGGAATGAGCTTAAAATGACAATTTTAGTGACCCGGATCAAAGCGTACAGGGAAGAGACCGGCATGAAACAGAGCGAGCTTGCCGATCTGGTCGGTGTGCGCCGGGAGACCATCGTGCACCTGGAAAACGGCAAGTATAACCCCTCGCTCAAGCTGGCGATGGACATCGCCCGGGTCTTTCACGCGGCGGTGGAGGAAGTTTTTGCGTTTCGGGAGAGCTCCGAGGAGGAGGAGGCCGCCTCCGCAAAGGAAAAATCCGGACTGGCGCTGAAACCGGTCTTAAATATAGGGAAAAGTTAATTTCAAAGGAGGACAACTTCATTATGCCACCCTATTTTGTTCCAATTCTCAGGGTACGTATGATCATCAACCGGTTTTTATGGCATGGGGCGATCTCGCCCGAGACCGCGAAAACCCCGGCGGAAGTCGGTTCTTTCAAAGCCGCCGGACTCATGTATTCGTTCCTCGAATCCCGCGGCATCTTAGTATCCTGCGGGGACGGCCGGTACTATGTTGACACCACGCAGCCTTATCCTTTTTCGAGGCTCAGAGTTGTGTTGGCTGTACTGATTATTTTTATTATAATCCTTCTGGTCGGTTTGGGCATCGGGTTACTGGTGCATAAATAGTCGCGACAAAAGCGCAATAAAAAACGAGAGGTGCAAAAATGGGAGAAACGATCATTGAACTGAAGAACGTCAGCAAGCACTTTGGAGCGGTCAAGGCGATCAACGGCCTGGATCTCAGCATCGAGCGGGGGCAAATCTACGCGCTCCTGGGCCACAACGGCGCGGGCAAGACCACCACGCTCCGAATCATCCTCGGCCTGTTGTCTACAAACGGCGGCAGTGTCTCCGTTTTTGGGGAGGATCCGCTGCGCGTGGGGGAAAAGCTCCGGGCGCGGGCGGGCGTCCTGTCCGAGGACAACGGCCTGTACGAATCCCTCACGGTCTATGACAATCTGAAGTTTTTCGCGGAAATTTTCGGCTGTGAGAAGGCCTTCTATGACAAGCAGATCGACTACTACTTACAGGAGTTTGAAATGCTCGACAAGAAGAACTCCGTCATCAAGGACTTCTCCCTCGGCATGAAGAAAAAGGTCGCCATCATCCGCACCCTTTTGCACCAGCCGGAGCTCATCCTGCTGGACGAGCCGACCAACGGCCTCGACCCGATCAGCATCGACAAACTGCATAAGATCATCTTCGACATGGCGCAGAACCACGGCACGACCTTCATCCTGACCACGCACAATCTGGACGAAGTCCGGAAAGTCTGCGACCAGATCACCATCCTGCGGCAGGGCGTCAACATCCTCACCAAAAATCTGAAGCTGGAGGGCAGCGACGGCATTTTCAAGACGCAGATCTCCTTTATCACGCCGCCCGCCGCCGACGCGCTCGCCCAAATCGTCGCTTCGGTGGACAGCGCGCTGAAATATAACTTGGAGAGCACTGCGCTCACCGTCAACACGACCGATAAGACCAGCGTGGCAAAACTCGTCAGCGCCTTCTGCAAGAACAACTACATGGTGTATGAGGTCATCAAGGACGAGCTCGACCTGGACAAGCTGTACATCCAGACCGAGGAGGAGGCGGAAAAGAAATGACGGGCCTCATCATCGGCAAGCAGCTCAAGGAGTTCACCGCGGCCAAGAGCAATCTCATTTTGTTCGGGGCCATGATCGTGATCTGCGGCGTCATCGCCCCGCTCTTCTCCGCCATGTATTTTACGATGTTCGGCGTGATGTTCAGCCTTGTGTTTATCGCGCAGATCTCCCCCGAGCTTTTCGTGGACGAAAAAGGCAACCACACGCTGGAGACGCTGGTCACCCTGCCGGTCAACATCCGGAAGATCATCTATGGGAAAGTGCTGGCCTGCTTTTTGATCTCGCTGGGTCTGTTCCTATGCGCCACCGGGCTCGGGATGCTGGTCTCCTATATCGCGCACAAGACCACCGTCTTCACCTGGCAGCAGGCGCTGGAATACATCCTCTTGATGCCCGTCACCTTCTTGCTTTTCTCCTATCAGGCGACCTATTTCTCCCTGAAATCCAACGATTCCAGCTCCTGCGCGCTGGTACTGACTTTCGTCGCCATACTGTACAGCCTCCCGGCGATTGTGGTGCTGATTTTCATTCTGGAGCAAGTCGATTCGATGGTGAAGATCTGGTTTCTCTCGCTCAGGCTCAATGTGTTCAGCATCGCGTGTATCTATCTCGCGCTTGCGGTCATCGTCTATGCCGTTTTGCGCGGCCTGTTTGGCCGCTACTACGACAAGACGAAAATTTTCAGCTTATTGCGGAATTGAGGGGGAGCATATGCGTGACTTTAAACTGATCTACAAAAAAGAGGCGAAGGATTTCTTTTCCCGGAAATCCATGCTGCCCCGCTATGCGCTTCTGCTCCTGATCAACGTCCTTGCGGTTGTCTACTCGGATTTTGGGATCCCGATGCCGATCCTCTCCTTCTGCTTCATGCTGTTTACCACCTTTGGCGTCGTGGGCATTACGGCTGTCGGCGTCATCGGCGCCGAGAAGAAGCAAAAGACCTATGAGACGCTGCTCTCCACGCCGCTGCCGCTCAGCCGGGTTTTTTATGGGATGACGGCGTTTATGGCGACGGTCGGCCTCCTGTTTCTTCTCGCCGCCACGGTGCTCAATAACATCTGGCTCCCGCTCCTTTACCATCAGTCCTATCTGTCCATTTTGGGCGGGTTGCCCCAACTGCTGGTGGTCTATGTGGTGGTGCTCCTGTCGATGCTGTTCCTCATTCTGGCCAGTCTGATCATCATGCTGTTTGCCACAAATCCGAAGGCGGGCAACTTTGTGACACTGGCGATCGCTGTCGTTTTGATTTTCGGCATCTATGAGTTCATCGCGCACTACAGCGCGGAATTGAGCCTCATCGTCATCGTCGGCCTGCTCGTGCTGTTTGGCCTGCTTTTTGTGAGCATCGAGCGGCATATGAACAAGCAGTACGCGCTGAGATTCGCGAAATGATCAAAGAAGAAAGGAGAGGGAGGGGTCAGTTATGAATAAGTGGGTACGCTTTGCAGTCCATGTGGTTCTGACGTTTGTGATTGTATTTCTGCTGCTTTACTTTGTGGTCAAAGACAATACTTTGTTAGAGACTCTGCTGGTTTCCGCGGGCGCTGCCGTTATTTCCGGGCTAGTCGGAGTGTTTTTGCCACATCCAAACAAGAAACAGTAATCACGTTAAAAGAGGCTATAGTAAAACAACAAGAACGGGTCGTCCGAGAGGCCGCCCCCTACAAGTTGTGCTGCATGATGCAAAATGTATCACATGATGTAGGGGTCGGCGTCCTCAACGACCCGTTTTGCTACAAGCCCTTTTGTTGTCTTGTTATTGTCCCCTGCCGCGCCCGCCGGAAATGCGCTTCACAAAGAGAAGCAGGAGCCCGCCGACTACCAGGAACAATATGATGGAACCGATCCCCCAGAGTGTGCCGTATTTCTCCGCTATTCCGGCGTCAAGCCCCTGATTGACGTAAAAGTTGTGCATCCGGAAGGTGAGGGTTCCGAACACCAGCGGGCCGACGAAGGTGGAAGTGCGCCCCGCCACCGAGAGGAAGCCGAAAAATTCGGTCGTCTTTTCCGGGGGCGCAAACTGGATGACCATACTGCGGCTGACCGCCTGCGCACCGGACAGGGAGAAGCCCGCGACAGCGCCGACAACCAGAAACCACCGCATAGACGCGACCGTGAAAATATCTGTCAGGGGACTGGTATATCCAGCCGGGGGTGTGAATGGCGGGATGAAGAACAGCGCGCTGATCGCGGCAACCAAAATGATGAGGGAGGCCAGCACAGCCCCTTTGCCGCTCCTCCTGTCGGCGATGCGCCCGAACAGCAGCGCGCCGAGCGCCCCGGTGATTTGCAAAACCACCACGAGGATGATGAGCTGCATCGTGTTCAGGCCGTAAAGCGTACCGCCGATGATGGCCGCGAAGTCCATCAGCATCATGATGCCGTCGTTGTAGATGAGAAACGCGACCGTATACTTAATAAACTCCTTATAACTCTTGACCGCGCGAAACGTCTTTGCCAAATTCTTGAAAGCATAGACGATCACGCGCTCCCCCACGGGACGCCCCGGCGCGTTGCGCGATTCCTTGACCCACAAAAAAGTCGGGATGGCGGAGACAGTGAAAAACACGGCGCAGATTAAGAAGGCGTAAGGCCGCAGGTCGGCGCTCTTGACGAGCATAATCGGCAGCACGAGTAGCAGCGCCAGAATGCCGCCGAGCATACCGATCGCCCAGCCCTTTCCCGAGACGGCGCCGATATTCTCCGGCGTGGATACGTCGGACAGGAGCGCGTCATAGAACACCTGAGAGGCGCGGTAACCGATCTCCGCCAGGATAAAGAAGAGCATCCCCATAAACACATCGTCGGCGTGAACGAAAAACAGGAGGGCTGTGAATACGACGGAGAGCGTGGTAAAAGCGATCAGGAATTTTTTCTTGAACCTTGTAAAGTCCGCGATTGCCCCCAAAATGGGGGACATCACCGCCACCACCGCGGCGGCGATGCCTACGGAGAGGCCCCAGAGCCGGGTTCCCGCCGCGCCGCCCACGACGGTATCTTTAAAATAGACGGAGTACACCGCGAGAAGGATGATCGAAGCATAGGCTGAGTTTCCAAAGTCATAGAAATACCACGATCTTCTTGAGCGTTTTTGGACGCCCGTCTCTGTCTGCTCCATGGAGGCACCCCATTCAATTGGATTGATTGGATTAATCGCATAAAATGCGGAAGATTTCCAGATACTTCGACGCGCTGCGCGGCGTTTCGCTGCGGACTTCATAGTCGTTTCCGGCCTTTGTCGAAAACAGCAGGGTCATCTGATCCACAATGGCAAAGCGGTCGATTTCCGCCAGGGGGAAGACCCTGCCGGCGCAGGTCAGAACGTTGCGATCCATCTGCATAAGACCCTCGCCCAGAAGCGCGCCGCCCGAGGCGGCCTTGACCGCGAACA
>WQUU01000072.1 GCA_009781925.1 Bacillota bacterium
TTGCCTGGGACACAAGAACGGGGGCGTCCATCAGGGGGCTTCCGTGCCTGTGGCACATCAGAACGCCGGGGAGCTGGTGAAGGCGGCGCCAGTACGGTTCCCCGCAGGTTTGGACATCCTCATGCCAGCAGCTCTCACAAAAACGTAAATGAAAGTTTTTCGGCTGTCGAAGTTTCCCAATCCCCAGACTGAAAAAGGCACTTCCTTTGGGAATGTCCGTGTTCAACATATACTCTAAAAAGGTGTCCTTCCGGTCTTGTGAAAGAAAGGGCGCGAAGTACGGGAACACGGTTGTCTGGCGGATCAAATACTCGGCGGTAAGCCCGGTGCTTTCGGGCATATAGGAAGCCAGCCTGCCAATACCCTGCGGTATGTAATTATTCAGGCTCAAACGCCGGCCAATCAACTCTTCGCTGAGACGCCGGTAGGCAGGGCGGCCCAACCGCAGATGAAGCCGGCAAAGAACACTGTAGATCGTTTCATCCGGGTATGGGGTCGGAAAAAAAGCGAATGTCTCACCAGTCATCTTCGCTATCGGATATCACGCCGGCCCCTTTCAGCCGGTCATAGGGGTTCCCGCCGGCCTCGCCGCGCAGATCCCTTTCGTCCGAAACCTCTTCTATCAGGGGATCCTGCGAATCCAGGTTCAGCGCCAGCTTAAATGCCTTTTGGACCACCCGGCCGAGGGGCTGTCCGGACTTCTGGCCGGCCAACGCTCTCTTCACGCAGGATCGCGCTGTTTTCGCGGGGATATCCATCTCCAGAAGCTTAACAACTGCCTGCTCTTCCAGTGAAGTGATCTGAATCACATCTTCAGCGGACAGGAGGTGGCTCGCGTGCAAGGTGAGGTAATCCTCAATACTGATTGGCCGGATATCCTCATACTGCATAATCTTTTTCATGTTGCCGGAACGCAGCGCGTCCAGCATTGGCTTAACCAGCTGCAAGCTTTCGGCGGCGCTTTCCCGAATAATTCCCGGTGTGAGACGCTCCGTGCCACCAAATATGGCTTTGATCTGCGCGATCCCGTAGAGTTTTACCGCCAGGTCAATAATACCTTGCGTTTCCTCGTAGAGAGTGTTTTTCATTTCCTCTGTAAAGGGAGATTTGTACCGCGTCCACTGGTACTTCCACATAGTCCGAAGCATGATTTCCCATGACTCATCATTTTTCATGTGGTTCCAGATTAAGTCTCCCTGGCCGCTGCCGCGCCGGGCCTGCCGGAACTCGCTTTGCAAAATCGGCAGCGCTTTGGGTGTGCCGATCAGGACCACAGGCACACCGATGGTGTTGACCAGCGTAACAAAAAAATTCAGCATTTTTTCCGAGCCGCCGCTTTGCGCCTGGCTCAGATGCTGGATTTCATCAATGATCAGCAAGCCCAGCCCGTGGGTATGCGCGAGGGTGGACATTTTCCCCATCATAGTGTAGACTGTGTTCCGGGCCACGGGAAAACTCTTTGCGTAATCCGTTTGGAGGATCCGGTCCAGTTCGCTGAAAAAACTCAGGCACAGGCCCTTAATGGAACCGTCATAAGGACAATCCAACTTCATCCACACGACCTGTTTCAGGTAGAAGGGGTTCCCAGCGTACTGCGTATGTGTAATACATTGCGGATAAAGGGACATCACACGTTCAATCGCCGTGGTTTTCCCCACGCCCGACATACCGATCATGGTAAATCCGATGGCCGTTGACCGAACACTCCTGAAGTCCGCCGGTTCAAATCGCTGCTCTATCTGCTGGAAACGCTGTACATACTGGGGTGTGACCGGGTTCCTGCTCACATAGCCCTGACGAATGCTTCGGGACACCCTTTGCTCAATGTCAAGGTGGATATATAGGGGTTGAAAATATCGGCTGAGCCGCATGGTACTGTGCAGACGGTAGTACGTTTCCAGCTCCCGTTCCGCCTCACTGTAAACCGGCTTTACCGAGAGCGCACTCACCGCCGCCTCCGCCGAGGGCATGATCGGGGGCAGCGCCTCAATAAAGGGGTTCCCTTTGTAATCCTCGACAACTTGAGGAAGGTATTCGGCGGGGTGCTCGTCCTTAATCATCGTAATCTGCCTCCGCCATTTTTTTAATCAGGGCGGTGATCGGATGGATGGGTTTCTCGGAAAGCTCCGGTGTAATTGTAATAGAGGATCCCGGAGTGTCCCCTAAAGAAAAGGCTTCCTCCTTGCGGATTTTCTCTTTTTCCGCCGCCCTGTTCTCACGAATCCGGGCAGTGCGCGCTCTTTTTGAGGCAGGCAGCGCCGTTTGTTTTATCATCTCTTCAGCTTCGGCCCTGATCTTTTCAACCTCGGTATTAAGATCCACATGAGATTGAAGCTCCAGATTTTTATTCTGGTGCCGCAGGGCGTGTTCCTCGGCCTGCTGCTGAGTCAATTCATCAAGGCTCTTGCCGATCCATTTGGATTCCCAATCCGCCAGATAACACTTCTCGAACATCGCGCCGTCCACATTGCGGACGTAGATGTTATTCATATCACGCGGATCATAGGAAATGTTCACCTTATAGCTGCCTCTTGCTCTGGCGGTTTCAAACCAGTGCTCAAAGACGGCCCGTTCGGAGAGATAGTAGAGGCCCTTGAACCGGATACCCTTTGCTGTGACCAGAGCGGTATCCGCCGGCATGAGGCAGAGCTTGATGGTGTCCTCCGTAACCGAGCGAAGCTGTCCGGAACAATGCTGGATGCCCCAAATCCATAGATCACCAGGAATGGGTTTTACATTGTCGGCAATCATGTCCTCAGTACGCTCGAAACTTTCCAGGAAATGCTTATTATTATGGTTGAGCACACACTGAATCATGATTTTTGTAAACTGGCGGATGTCCAGTATGGCGTCCAGTCGGTAATCTTTTCCACCGCGCTCCGCCATATCCGGTTTCACATGGCCGGGCAGATATACCGTGGTTTTGGTGTTGATGGTATGGAAAAACTGCTCGACGATACCTTTCATGTCGGCCCGGTAGGCGGGGGTATTGTCCACCCGTATATTCAAGGCGTTGATGAGGGTTTCCACCGATTTGCTTTCCATCTCGCCGCGGTCGGCCAGAATGGTATCGGGGATATGGCGGCAGGGCCACTCTTCCTCTGTGATGGTTATACCATAACCCGCGCAGTAGGAGACTTTGTCACTTGCCGCGTTTGCCAGTGCCATCATGGCGCCCATCCACGAGGGCCCTTCCAGCCCCACGTACATCCCCGCAATCATCCGGCTAAAGGTGTCGATCACGAAGTAGATGACCGGCCGGCCGATGATGTTGGCGCGGTTGAACTGGGAAACTAGGTAAATATCGCCCACCGTGGCGTCGATCTGGTATTTGGCGCCGGGCCCGCGGACGCCCGTGTCGGATTTACCGAGGATAGCCCGGTATTCCAAATCATATTTCGACTGTCCCTTCCGGGCAATCAGCTTTTCCTTGGAATCATATGTTTTTGAATACCAATACTGGAACTGCCGTAGAGTGGGGATCTCGTTGGGGTCCAGCAACTCATTGCGCACCGTTCCGTCCGGCTGCTCGACCGGCTTCGTATAATGCTCTTTGACCATCAACTCATACGCTGCCTTGAAGCTGTGTTCCTGCCGGGTATGGTAATACTTTTTTACGGCTCTCGCAAATATCTGCCGAGTCGCCTCGTCTACATTTTTTCCGGTAGTAACACCATATTTGGACGGTCGGCCAGTCTTTTTGTCACTTTGAACTCTCTGCTTGCCCTTTGCCCCACAATTTCGGTAATCTGGCAGAAAAGCATTTTTGTTTTTGCCGCGCTGCCAAAATCGTTTAAGATATTGATATATGGTCACTTTTGAAACACCTGATGCCCCCATTAATTCTTTGACTATTTTTCCGCGCAATTGCCTGTCAAAAATTGTGGGTTCGTTGCCTACAGCATCTTTTACCAAATCCCATATGGAATCTCGGACTTCCATGTCCTTTTGCGCGATAAGCTGTTCAGACATGCTGTTTATATATGGATCATCGGATCTGGCTTGAATTTCGCCGTCTCGTATGAGCTCTGCCAAATCGGAAATTCTCTTGGGTTCGGGTAATTTGTTCTCTTTCAAGTCTATTACATACGCCAAATTATTCTCTTGCGAGATCCATAATACACGGAATTCGCCTTCATCCGCCATAAACATGAAAATATCGTTTATGCAAATCATACGCAAGCTCCTACCGCTGATTGGCTGTAATCATAGGCACAATCTATTTCATGGTCATGCCACATCAAATGCTTGATGAGGAATAGGCCGCTTCCGGACGGATATCCAAAACGTTCATCAAACCAAGCAGCGGCTTGTTGAATGGGCGCAACCTCCATCCACTCCAGCATAACTTCTTGGTATCTTTGGTCGGCAAGGTGTTCCGGCAGTGTCGCTGCGGTGTGAAGCCATTCGATGTGTTTTGCCTTTTGAAAGTCGATCTCATGCTCCGTGACAATCTTCCAGTCAACCCCAAGACTATCCCAATACCGGCGTTCAATCTCCAGCTTCTCCAGCGTCCTTTTGTTCGTCAGATCAGAAGCACTCTTGATCGTCCTTGCTTTTAAGCCATGCGCTGTCGTAATCATGAAATCGCAGGTCATGACATACGGGAAACCACTGATGCTGTCCCGGGGATACCTGATCCCGGCACGCAGGGCAGCATCAGTGGCCAATTCCACATTAAGCAGCGGAAACTGCTCGCGTATGTCCAAAACCTGCGCTGACCACTCAAGGAGATAGAAGAAGCACAACTCATTGTGCGACAAAAAGTGATGAACACGGTTTGTCTTATAACTGAAGATACGGGAGACCGTGCCATGTGACGAAAAATCCTGTACTACGATCCATGGCAAATACGCCGGGCCTTCACCTTGCCCGCGACCGGCGTGTAGATACTGTTCATATTTTGCTTCATTCCATGAACGCATCCGCTTTGCCATAACAAAACAATCCTTTACGTTTTGAATTAGTATAGCATATTTTTGTAATTTTTGCAAGATAGTAAATAACTTTTTTGTTTGGTATAGTTTATTTTTGAATAGTAAGGAACTTTTTTGTCTCTGCACAACAGCTATGGAGTGTACTGACCACCTGATATAAAAGGTTCTAAATAGGCTATACAAAATCCAAGTGAGTTCAGAATGACCCAGGTGATCACGATACGTTTCAGCCAGGAGGTCGCCTCGTCCACCGCGCGCTGGTTGCGGCTGATCAGGCGGACGAGCAGGGCGACGGTCGCGGCCGTGACCGCGATAATGGTGGAGATGCCGAGCAGTTTCCCGTAGATGTCTTTCATCACGTCGGAAAACTTGGTCCAGATGGTGTCGGCCGCGAAAACCGGCTGCAGGGAGATGACGAGAGCCGCGGTGAGCGCCACAAGGGACCAGTAGAGGATCCTCCGACGCTTAGCCGCCCGGGTAGGCTGCGCGGTTTCCAAGATCACGCCCCCCGGGCTTAGTCCAGTGCGGGCAAGTGCCCGTTGCATATGCGGTGTACGATCTGATTTTCGTGCCAATTGAAAGACCTCCTTTTGAATCCGCTTAATTTTGGGCAGCAAAAAGCCGCCTCTGGGAGCATTCGTTCTTGCTCTCTGAAGCGGCTTTTTTGCCAAACCCACTTTGCGACGGTACAAGCATAACACATTTCGAATCACTTGTCATCGGCAAAACTGTGCCAACTTTATGCCGACTTTGTGCCATAAAAGTGACGTGGCTTTTTAGAGGTTCGCGATCATATAGCCTCCAAGATCGTCAGCACCTCAAGCCAGGCGTCGAGTTCCCCGGCGGGCGCGGCCCAGAGGCAGATCGACAAGATATTTATCGCCTGCTGGCGGATTCGATAAAAGTGCCGGGCAGAGATATTCAGCCGATAGAGGATCTCAACAGTGCCCACTGTTTCCGGCGCAATGTAGCTCAGATAAAGGCTTTGATACATCAGTTCGCCATTGCCCGGTTTGTGGCGCAGCACGGTCAGTGCTTCGTTGACCCGGTCGAGCAGCAACCGTGATCTCTGAATGCTCATCAGCCGGTTCTCCAGTTTGGCATTGCCCATACCGAGTTCCGTGTTGATCAGGCTGAGCAATGAGTCGAGATTGTGGAGAGGCCGGTCCAGTTCCTCGGCGACGCCTTCGGGAAAGCACTCCAGCGCCCAATTGATGTCCCGGTAGTGTTTCAGCATAAGCTGGGTGTTGTGGTACATGTTGCGTTTTTTCGTCTTTTCCGCCTGACGGACCTTGTTGTCGTCGATTTCCGGATCCTCCAACAGGCCGCGCCGGGTCAGCATGTTCAAAAACGCCTCAGATTGATTGGAATCACACATGATTTGCCTCCGTTTTGTTTAAGGGCCGCGACACGGCCCTCTAATCTGAAACCCTGTAATCCTCCGCAATACCCCGTAATCTATACTCTTGCAGTCATAATCCCTTTTCCTACAACTCTCACAATTCGACGAAGAAAAATACGCGCGCGTTATAGGGGCCAAAACCGCAACACCATTTTCTGGAGACTCAGAGGGATCCTCCGGTAGCCTTTCAGTCAGCGTTTGGCTGTACACGGCGATCATCCAGTTGATGCGCTCGTTGTCCGTACCGCCTAAATGCGTATTCTGACCCGAAATGCGTTTTACGTTTAGAATACGTATTTGGTCCAAAAAACGTATTTGGCTCAAAATGCGTATAATATCCCTTTGTTCCGGGAGAGTAAAGGGATCGCCTGTAGGGTACTGCGTATTGAAAATGAGACAGCCGTAGGAACCGGGGAACTTGTGCAGCGCGAAGGCATCCTGGTTTTTGAGGAATCGCCACACTTTCGTTTTTTCCCAGCCCCAGCGTTGCCCCAGGGTTTCCAAAGTAAGAACGGCGCCGTACTGTCCAAACTGGACCGTCGGCGCCGTAAAGGAGAAGATATTGCGCGGAT
>WQUU01000073.1 GCA_009781925.1 Bacillota bacterium
CGCATCGGCGTGGTGCTGAAACGCGCGCAGTATTTTATCCTCTGTTCGGATAACCCCCGCGGCCTCAAACTGGATCGCGAGACCACCGTAAGAGCCCTCATCGATCCGAAAATTTTCACCTTCGGCGCGGAGCAGCTGAGCCTGTTCGACGGGACAGCGGTACGCGCCCTGCCCCCGGCGGCGGAGTTCTCACCGGCGGGGGCGATCAAGTCCGTGGCGGCGGGCGTGGAGGAGGCGGTGCTGTGCCTGGCGGGGAAATTGTGATGTGGTATTTTCCTTTGTAGGGAACGCATTCATGCGTTCCGCTGACCAAAAAACGCGGTTGAATGATGGCGTGGAACGGATGATTGTCGACGCGGAACGGATGATTGATGGCACGGAACGGATCAATCCGTTCCCTACAAATTGCGCGGCTAGATTGATTTTTCACACCCGATTTTTCAAAAGCGAGGAGATTTTTATGATACCGAACTTCACCATCGGCGATCTCATGATCGACTGCGCGAACGCCGGGCGCGCTCGGGACTTCTATGCCAGTCTCACAGGCTATGAAACGACGGTCTCGTATGGCTGCCCGGCGCTCAAAACCGACAACGGCTTGATCATTCTATTCGCGGAAACCGCCATCCCGTATGTCCCGCCGGTCTGGCCCGAGGAACCGGGCGAACAGCAAAAGCAGATGCACTTCAATTTTCAAGTGGACGATTTGCCTTCTGCCGTGGAGGAGGCTCTTCGTCTCGGCGCGGCCAAGGCCGCGGCGCAGTTCGGCGGCGCGCATTTTGTCACCATGCTCGATCCGGAAGGGCATCCGTTTTGCCTGTGCGCCAAAGAATGAGTATGATCCGCTTAAAAAAAGATGCCGACGTCGTCTACGTCTACGACGGCAGCTTTGACGGTTTCCTCTGCTGCGTGTACGAGAGCGTGTACGGCGGCGAGTTTCCGCTGCAGATCACGGCCGCGCTGACGCAGGAGACCCTCCTCCCCGTCCGGGAGATCGCGACAGATATGGAAAAAGCCCGCCGGGTTTTGGCTTCCATTCCGCGCAAAATCTCTTCCCGGGCGCTGGAACTGACGCAGTGCGTGTTCCTCTCCTGTCTGGAGGAGCGCGAAGTAAAACTCCTGCGCGCGCTTCTGCGCGGCTACCGGGAGGGCGGGCGGCTGTACGCCTCCCTGGGGGACGCGGATATCGCCGCACTCTTGGCCGCCGAGCGGCACCTGCTGAGCGAGGCGCATCTGCTCAAGGGCTTCGTGCGCTTTGCGGACTACGGCGGCGACCTCGTGGGGACGATCACGCCAAAAAACTTTGTCCTCCCCTTCTTGGCGAACCACTTTGCCGCCCGCTACGACAACGAGAACTGGCTCCTCTTCGACAAGACCCACCAGGCCGCGCTGATCCACGAGAATCGCCGCGTGCGCCTCATCAGCGCCGCCCACGTGGATATGCCCGAGCTGTCCGAGGAGGAGGCGCGCTACCGGAGCCTGTGGAAACATTTTTACGACACTGTGGCCATCGAGGCCCGCATAAACCCCCGCTGCCGCATGACCCACATGCCGAAGCGCTACTGGGAGAATATGCTGGAGGTGCGGGATTTGCTGTAGGGGCAGACCTTGTGTCTGCCCCCAGGACGGGGCGAATACAAGATTCGCCCCTACTTGACAAACGCCTCTCCCCGTGGTATGATCCTTACAATGAATGGCAATGATGGAGAACGCGCGTATTTCGCGGCGCAGAGAGGGCGGTCAAGGCTGAGAGCCGCCTCGAACCGAGTTACGCAAGGCGACCACTCCCGAGCCGGGGCGCGATGCTGTTCTGTTTTTGTGAGACGGCGCAAGCGCTCCCGTCCGGCGGACGTTACCCCGCCGCTGAGTGAAACTCAGGGTGGAACCGTGTGATTTTCGCACCCCTGGATAATTCCGGGGGTGCGTTTATTTGATTTCCCCGCCCTTTACCTCTAAAATTCCCCTCCGCCGGAGGGGTGGCAGACCGCCGTCCTTGCGGCCTGACGGGGTGGTTATGGAGGTGATTGGGGTATGTTAGAAATTCCTGAAGCGCAAACAATCGCACGTCAGCTCCGTGAAACCGTCTTGGGCAAGACCATCACCCGCGCCGTGGCCGCCGCGTCACCGCATAGTTTTGCCTGGTACTCCGGCGATCCGGCGCTCTACGGCGCGAAGCTGGACGGCAAAACGGTCACGGGTACGGCAGCCTACGGCGGGCGACCCGAACTCTGGGCGGAGGAGATGCGCGTCTCCTTCGGGGACGGCGTGAATGTGCGCTACTTCGCCCCCGGCGAAAAGCGGCCCGCAAAACATCAGCTGTTGCTGGAGCTGGGCGATGAGAGCGCGGTCTGCTGCACCGTGCAGATGTACGGCGGGCTCTGGGCCTTTTCTGACGGCAGGAACGACGATTTTTACTACAATGCCGCGCGCGAAAAACCCTCCCCCCTGACGGACGCCTTCGACGCCGCCTATTTTGCCGCGCTTCTGACGGACGAGACGCGCAGACTCTCCGCGAAGGCCTTCCTCGCCACCGAGCAGCGCATCCCCGGCCTCGGCAACGGCGTGCTGCAGGATATTCTGTGGCGCGCAAAAATTCATCCGAAGCGGAAAATGTCCGCTCTGTCCGGTGCGGAGTTTGAGACGCTGTATCACGCCGTAAAGGATACGCTCGCCGAGATGGCGCAAAAAGGCGGGCGCGACACCGAAAAGGACTTGTTCGGCAAGCCCGGCGGGTACAATACGATCATGAGCCGGAAGAACGACGGCATGCCCTGCCCCGCCTGCGGCGGCGTGATCAAGCGCATGGCCTACATGGGCGGCAATGTGTATGTCTGCGAGGGCTGCCAAACCCTGTAGGGAACGGATTGATCCGTTCCGTGTAATTTGGGGTGTCGGAACGGATTAATCCGTTCTCTACAAAACGCAATTTTATTCGATTTATCAGGAGGAACCCTATTATGGACGAGAAACGCTATACATTTGAAAACGAGGACTACAAACACGCCTACCGCCACACGGCCTCCCACATCCTGGCCCAGGCCGTGAAGCGGCTGTATCCGGGCACAAAGCTGGCCATAGGCCCCGCGATAGACGACGGCTTCTACTACGACTTCGATTCCGAGACCGTCTTCACGCCGGAGGTTCTGGAGGCGCTGGAGGCCGAGATGCGCAAAATTTGCAAGGAGAAACTGCCGGTTGAGCGCTTTGAACTATCCCGCGCCGAGGCGCTGGCGCTTATGAAAGACGAGCCCTACAAGGCGGAGCTCATCGAAAATCTGCCCGAGGGCGAGGCCATCAGCTTTTACCGCCAGGGGGAGTTCACCGACCTCTGCGCTGGGCCGCATATGGACAACACGGGCCGTATCAAGGGAAACGCTTTGAAACTGTTAAACGTCACGGGGGCCTACTGGCGCGGCGACGCGAAAAACAAGATGCTCCAGCGCATCTACGGCACCTGCTTCCAGAGCAAGGACGAATTGGACGCCTATCTGGCCCGCGTCGAGGAGGCCAAGCGCCGGGATCACCGCAAACTGGGCCGGGAACTCGACCTGTTCATGATCGCGGACGAGGGGCCGGGCTTCCCCTTCTTCCTGCCCAAGGGCATGGTGCTGCGCAATGAGCTCCTGGATTTCTGGCGGAAACTCCATCGGGCCCGGGGCTATCAGGAGATCAGCACGCCGATCATCCTGAACGCCGAACTCTGGCACCGGAGCGGCCACTGGGATCACTACAAGGACAACATGTACTTTACGAAGATCGACGAGGCCGACTACGCCGTCAAACCCATGAACTGCCCCGGCGGGATGCTGGCCTATAAACGCCGCCCCTGGAGCTACAAGGATTTGCCCTTGCGCGTGGCGGAGCTGGGCCTCGTGCACCGCCACGAGCTCTCCGGCGCGCTCCATGGCCTGATGCGCGTACGCTGCTTTACGCAGGACGACGCCCACATCTTTATGACGCCGGAGCAGATTCCCCCCGAGATCATCGGCGTGATCGAGAAAATCATGTATATCTACGACGTCTTTGGCTTTTCCTATCATGTGGAGCTGTCCACGCGGCCCGACGGCTTTATGGGCGAGATCGAGACCTGGAACGCCGCCGAGCGCGCCCTCGAGGATGCGCTGATCACCAAGGGGGTACCATACAAGATTAATCCGGGCGACGGGGCCTTTTACGGGCCGAAGATCGATTTTCATCTGACAGACTCCCTGGGCCGCACCTGGCAGTGCGGCACGATCCAGCTGGACTTCCAGATGCCGGAGCGCTTTGTGCTCGAGTACACCGGCCCGGACGGGGAGAAACACCGCCCCGCCATGCTGCACACGGCGGCCCTGGGCTCCATCGAGCGCTTCTTCGCCATCCTGACGGAGCACTACGCCGGGGCCTTCCCGCTCTGGCTGGCCCCCGTGCAGGCCATCGTGCTGCCCATCACTGACCGGGTGGACGCGTACGTGCACGGCGTGGCGAAGACGCTGGAGGAACAGGGCCTCCGGGTGGAGACCGACCTGCGCAACGAAAAGATCGGTTACAAGATCCGCGAGGCCCAGCTGCAAAAGATCCCTTACATGCTGGTGTCCGGCGACAAGGAGGCCGAGGCCGGCACGGTGTCCGTGCGCAGCCTGCGCGAGGGCGACCAGGGCGCGGTAGCGCTGGAGGCGTTTATCGAGAGGGCGAAACGGGAAGTGAGGGAAAAGGGATAAGATATCAAGGTCAAGGGTTTGAGAAGGGTATTTGGATTGACCACCTCCCCCCTGCGGGGTACTCCTCCCTTGGAGGAGAATTTTTGGAGGGCTTTTATGATCACCTACCGAACCGCGGCCCCAGCCGACATCCGCCCCGCGTTCGACCTCGCCCTGCGCGTGTTCATGGAATTTGAGGCGCCGGATTATGGGCCGGAGGGGACAAACAGCTTCCGCAGAGATGTGGAGGCCAAGGCGGAAAATCTTGACCTCTACCTGTCCGGAAAGCGGCTGCTGTTCGTCGCCCTGGACGGCGAAACAGTCGTCGGCATGGCCGAATCAAACGAGGCCGGTCATGTCGCCGAGCTGTTTGTGGACGGCGCGTACCACCGCCGGGGCATCGCCACCGAATTGATGAACATGTCGGTCTGCGCGCTCAAGCTGCGCGGGTGCGACCGCATCGGGGTGAATTCCTCCCCCCACGGCCTGCCGTTTTATCTGAATTATGGGTTTCAACCGACCGATACCGAGCAGCGCAAAGACGGCTTTATCTTCACGCCGATGGAGTACATCCCGAACGAGATTTGGGACATCCTGGATGAGGACGGCAATAGAACCGGATGCTGCATCGAGCGCGGGCGCAAAATGGCGGCGGGGGACTGCCACCTCATCGTCCACGTTTGGAAACACAACGGCAAGGGCGAGTGGCTGATCGATCGGCGCGCGCCGGGCCGGGGCACGGACATCGACGGCCTGTGGGAGACCACAGGCGGCTCCGTTGTTGCCGGGGAGGACAGTTTGACCGCCGCCCTGCGCGAGACCAAGGAGGAACTGGGCCTCGATCTGGATCCGAGCAAGGGTACGCTGTTCCACCGCTTCCTCCGGCGCGGAAAAAATGGGAATGTCTGGCTCTGCGACGCCTGGGTGTTTGAATACGACTGCCCGATTGAGGCCGTCCGTCTCCAGGAGGGCGAGACCTGCGACGCCCAATGGGCCTCCGCGGGTAGGATCTGCGAGATGATGGCGGCGGGTGAGTTCCTGAACGGATGGTTTTATCCGTATTTTGAGGAGATGGCGGAAACGTGGGGCTCTTGACAAATAAAATACTTGAGCGGATCGGTGAAAAATAGGGGGACTGTATGAGAGTGGATATCAAAGATTATTTGGAGCTTCCCTATATAAGCTCGCGAATTGATTCTTACCTGCCCTACTTCTCCCACAATTTCCCTCTTCCGGCTCCGGCATAACCGCGCAAACCCCTCCGTAAACTAGAGACAAGGACAAGTCTTCACGTTTACGGAGGGGTTTTGCCATGCGAAACAAAAAAACACTCACTCTGGCGCTCGCGCTGGTGTTCGCACTGAACATTTTGCTCATCAGCGTCTTCCAGCGGGCGGAGGCCGTGACTTATCAGAGGGGCTCCGCCGGCTCGGCGGTCAGCCAGATTCAGCTGCGGCTCAAAAACTGGGGCTACTACGGTTTTTCCGTAAACGGGCTCTACAACAGCCGCACGGAGACGGCGGTGCGGGCCTTTCAGCAGCGAAACAGCCTGCGGGTGAACGGCCTGGCCGACTCCGCCACCCTTGCCAAAATGGGGCTCCCGTCAAGTGATATTGCAGCCAGCGCTGATGCGGATGTAAAGCTCCTAGCCCGGCTCATTTCTGCGCAGGCCGGGGACGAGCCCTATCGGGTACAGGTGGCCGTAGGGGCCGTGATTTTAAACCGCTTAAAGCACCCCTCCTTCCCTGAGACGCTGCCCGGGGTCATCTATCAGCCGGGGGCTTTCCCCTGCGTGCGCGACGGCCGCTTTGACCGGCCCTTGGCGGAGAGCGCGGTGCGCGCGGCCCGGGACGCCCTCCTCGGTGTGGATCCCTCCGGCGGAGCGCTCTGCTACCTTGGCCCCGATAACGCCGCCGGCCAGGCAATGTCATCCAAATCGCCGACAATTGAGCTCGGGCGGTATCGGTTTTTTACTTGATTTTGTACATCGTTCGACACATACGGCGCCGTGGTAAAAAAGCTCGCTCTGTTCACGAAAAAACCCTTGACAAGGCCACTGTCAGATGTTATATTAACAGAGCGTCTCCCGGAGAGCAAGCGTGAGACGAGGGGTTTTTGCGTGTGCACCTTGTAAATTAAACAATGTAAGAAGCTTATGCAAGCGTTCCCGAGAGGGGGCGCGATTAAGCACCGAAAAGGGCAAAGGCCAGTGAACAACG
>WQUU01000074.1 GCA_009781925.1 Bacillota bacterium
ATTTTTTGGGCTACATGGTCTTCCGAATCTTGTTCGCGTAATAGTATATGAATTCGGTGGGCGAGGGTACCCCGGTGCGATAATTTATTTTCGCGGAGTAGTGCAGCTGCAGATCCTCGATGGGGGAATTCTGCCACGCGGCGTCGATCGCCGTCTGCATGGCGCGGGTGATGGTGGTATAGGTGTGCTTGTGGGTGGCCGAAATCTGTTTGATGACCGACTCGGAGTAATCTTTTTCCACGCTCAGGAGGAGAAAAATGGCCTCTTGCAAATATTGCCGACCCCTCAGGCGGGGGCTGAGCCCGATCAGATCCAGCTCGGTGTCAATCCTGTCCTGGATCCGGGCCTCGAGCTCCGCCGGGCTCTCGATGCTCCGCATGTCGCCGGGGAGCCTCTGCCCCATTTGCGCGCTCAGGAGGGATTTTCGCAGCACCTGAAGGGTGTTGATGACCATGTCGGGGCTGTAATCGGGCTGGCCCTTATAGAAAACCATGTCCGCCCCGCTGGCGTGGACGGCGTTATAGACGACGTTGGAGGCGGCGTTGGTCGTGACGACAACGATCGGCCGCAGGCCGAGCCTGGTCTCGCTGAGGGACTCCAGAAATTGCAGGCCGGAGCCGCTGCCCTTGTGCAGCTCCAGATCCAGCACGACCCCCTCCGGCAGATGGTTTTTCACCAGATTAATCCCCTCAAAGCTGGAGCTGGTCATGCCGACGAAGACGGTGTCCCCGCGCCGGTTCACGCAGTCCTTGAACTTGACGCACTCGGACACGTCGTCTTCGATCAGAACCAGGGACAAAGGTTTACTTAAATTCATGTTATGTCTCCCAATTTGTGTACGATTAGCATGGATTTGCATTATCAAAACTTTTTCTGTTTTTGCGTATTCATTATATCATGAACACGGATGAGATACAACAAAATATATTTGATTTTGCGTATAATCTCAAAACTTGTGAGGCCATACAATGTATGAGACTGAGAGTGATATAGGAAAGCGCATTGAAGCAATTCGCAAAGGACAAAAATTTTCTCGCGCGCAGTTCGGTAAATTGATTGGAATCTCCAGTCAGTATGTTGGAATGATCGAGCGCGGGGCGCAGGGGCTCTCCGTCAACGTCATTATGAGCATCTGCAAAAAGACCGGCGCCTCGGCGGACTACATCCTCTTCGGAAAGTCGGACAGTACCGCGATGATCTCCTCTTTCAGCGGCCTGAGTTCGGAACAGGTTCACATCGCCTTTGACATGCTGAGCCGGGTCGCGGCCTTTGTCAATACCACAGACGGCAACGAGCGCATGATTCAGGAAGTGGCCAGGCAGCAGGAGTATTTCTCCGATCCGGGCTACGAGGCCGTCAGCTAGGGGACGCGCCGGGCCGATGTAAAGCAATTACTCCCATACTTCTTTATATTTTTCCCTTCTTTTTGAGCCGCCTGTTTCATGGACAGGCGGTTTTTTTATGTCTTTTTGTTATTTTTAAAAAAGGAACAGCAGAAGCCGCTGTTCCTTTTTTCAGAAATCCCCATTTTGGTGCCGCTGGTGGGACTTGAACCCACACCCCCTTGCGAGGAACGGATTTTGAGTCCGTCACGTCTGCCATTCCATCACAGCGGCGCATTACGCCGGAGCGTATCGCTCCGATAGCCTGATTATACCCCAGGTCTCAGTGATAATCAAGTGCAAATTGTGTGGATCGCGACGCGGACAGGCGCTTCCGGAGGCGTGCGATCCCGGGAACAGACGCAGGCCGCGCAGGAGGGCAGGACATAGTGCCTGTAATGCAGGCCCTCCAGCGCTTCCGGCGAAAAGCGGAGCAGATTCCCTTCGCCGTTTCGCTTGATGGCGCTCTCCATAAGCGTCCAGATTTCGAAAAAAGACAAGGCCCCGGCGCTGCGCGCCGCCCCCGTTGGAAAGGGGGCTTTTGCCAGGCGCTCGCTTACGGATCGAATCCGCTCGGCGTCCGCGCCGACCTCCGCGTCGGAGACGGCGCAGAGCACCAAGCCGGCGGTGTGGGCGTAGGAGAAATGCAAATCCGCCAGTTGGGGGAAATGGGGTTTTCCGCGTTCGTCCGCGGCGATCTCCGGCAGGGGGATGCCGCGGATCTCCCTCACCGCGTGGGCCAGAAGCGAGACGGCAAAGGCGGAGCCGGGTTTTTTGCTCCGGCCCGGATAATTCGCGTGAGCCTCATCCGCGCCGGATGTCTCGGCGTAAAAAACCTCTAACATAAAAAATCCTTTGTGGGGGACGCCGCCCTCGGCGTCCCGCTTTATTTTACAGTCCTCGGCGTCCCGCAATCCTTACCCCCTTTTGAAAGGGGGTGGCGCGCAGCGCCGGGGGTTTGCCCTCATTTTTTCACGTTCAATAATTTATAATTGCGGATGAAATATTCCCCCCCCGAGTAGAGGGTGCTGAGTACCATGAGCCACACGCAGAGGCCGTTGAGGGTGATCACGCCCGGGATCAGAACGATTTTTTGCAGATCCGTGAGCATGACGCAGATGACGATCACGGAGATCACGGTCTTGACCTTCCCGCTGAGACCCGCCGCGATCACGATGCCGCCCTCCACCGCGACGAGCCGCAGGCCCGTGACGGCAAACTCCCGCGCCACGATGATCATCGCGGCCCAGGCCTGCATCTGCCCCCGCTCCACGAAGAGCAAAATGGCGGAGACGATGAGCAGCTTGTCCGCCAGAGGATCCACAAACTTCCCGAACGTGGAGATCTGGTTATATTTCCGCGCGATATAGCCGTCCACGCTGTCCGTGATGCTGGCCAGGGCAAAGATGATCAGCGCGATAATGCTGTGGCCGGGGAAAGCCCAGTACATCAGGATAAAAAACACGGGGATCAGCGCGATGCGCACCATGGTGACCTTGCTGGCTGTTGTCAATTTTCGACCCTCTCTCCGTATAGTTCGCCGTCGGCGGCCTCGGTAATCCGCACCCGGACGAGCTCGCCGGGCGAGGCCTCTCCGCTGAATAGGATCACGCCGTCCACATCCGGGGACTCGGCAAAGCTCCGGCCAACGCGCGGGCCGCCGGGGGCGCCGGCCCCCACACAGAGCACGTCATAGGTCTCTCCGACGCGGCTCCGGTCGAAGGCGTCCATGATCTCCGCCTGCAGCGCCATGACGAGCTCCTGGCGTTTTTGGGCCGTCTCCCCGTCACAGCGATCCGGCATTTCCGCCGCGGGGCTCCCCTCCTCGGGGGAGTAGGCAAAGACCCCGGCCCGCTCCAGTTTATTTAAACGCAGGAAGGCGCAGAGCGCGTCAAACTCCGCCTCCCCCTCCCCCGGCAGGCCCGTGATAAGGCTCGTGCGCAGCACCAGGCCGGGGATCCGCTCCCGCAGCTTTTTGAAGAGGGCGCGAATCTCGTCCCCCGAACCTCTCCGGTTCATCCGCCGCAGAATGCTGCTGTCGATGTGCTGAATGGGGATGTCCAGATATTTGAGTATCTTGGGCTCCGCCGCGACCAGATCGATGAGCGCGTCATCCAACTCGTCGGGGTAGAGGTAGTGCAGGCGAATCCAGGCGGCGCCGTCGATTTTCGCCAATTCCCGCAGGAGGGGGACAAGCTTGCGCGCGCCGTAGAGATCCAGGCCGTAGCGGGTCGTATCCTGGGCCACGATGATGAGCTCTCTGACGCCCCGCGCGCATAAATCCTCCGCCTCGGCGATGATTTTCTCCATGGGGCGGGAGCGGTATTTTCCCCGGATGTCCGGGATGACGCAGTAGGCGCAGCGGTTGTCACAGCCCTCCGCAATTTTGAGATACGCCCAGCCGGGCCCTGTGGAGACGAGGCGCCCGCTCTCCGGGTCGGGGGCGTGTTTGTCCCCAAAGAGGGCGGGGTGCTGTCCCCCCAGCGCGGCGCGCACGGCGGAGACGATCTCCCCAAAACTGCCCACACCGACCAACGCGTCGATCTCCGGCAGCTCGGCCAAAATCTCGCGCTGATACCGCTGGGGCAGACAGCCGCAGACAACGAGTTTTTTGAGCAGCCCCGCCTCTTTGAGCCGGGCCAGCCTTAAAATTTCGCCGATGGCCTCGCTCTTGGCGCTCTCGATGAAACCGCAGGTATTTAAAACCGCGGCGTCCGCGCCCTCCGGCTCGGATTGCAGCGCGAAGCCCGCCTCTTTCAGGAGATAGAGCATCTGCTCGCTGTTGACCAAATTTTTCGCGCAGCCCAAAGAGATCAGGCAGACGGTGGGTTGTCTCAATCGGTTATGCATCGTTCATCCGTTCCACGGCCGCTTTGATCTCCGGCCAGGTGTAGCCTCTCCGCGCGAGGGCGTCCGTGGCCTTCTTTACGGAGCCGCGGTCGTACGCCCCGCATAGCCTTTGGCGCAGGAGGCGGTCGATCGTCTCATCGCTCTCCGGCAGCTCCCCCAGGGCATTGTCCCAGTATGCCTCCGGAACCTTCCGGCGGCGGAGTTCCTGAAGGATTCTCACCTTGCCGAACCCCTTTTGGGCGTAGTGCCGCGCGACTTTTTCGGCGTAGACTTCGTCGTTAATCAGGCCGAGCGCGCAGAGCCAGTCCACGGACGCCCCGGCGTCGGCCTCGGTCTCGCCTTTTTCGCACAAACGCGCGCGCATCTCGCCCGCAGACATGTCCCGCGCGTTTAGCATGCGCATGGCCCGTTTTTTACAGGCCTCAAATGATTCTTCACGCATCACATTTACCGATCATCATAGCATTTTACCGATTGCCATTCTGACATACAGTTACCGACTATCATTCTGAGCGCGGCGAAGAATCTGTTCAGCCCTCGAAATCGTCGGCGGAGATGTCCACCGCCTTGCCGGCCGGGGCGGCTTTCTCCTTCGACGCGCTCCGCATGGAGACCAGCTGCGCAGCGTTCTCCCGGATCCTCGCCTCGATCTCGGCGGAGACGGCGGGGTTGTCCTTTAAGTACTGCTTGGCGGCGTCCCGGCCCTGCACCCGCGCGTCGCCCACGGTGAACCAGGCCCCGGCCTTTTCGATCATCTCCAGTTTTACGCCCAAATCGACGATCTCGCCCACCTTAGAGATGCCCTCGCCGTAGATGATGTCAAACTCCGCCTCTTTGAAGGGGGGGCTAACCTTGTTCTTGATGACCCTGGCCCGCGTGCGGTTGCCGATCACCTCACTGCCTGCTTTTAAGACGTCGATTTTGCGCACGTCGATGCGCACGCTGGAGAAGTATTTGAGCGCCCGGCCGCCGGGGGTGGTCTCGGGGTTGCCGTACATGACGCCGATCTTCTCCCGGAGCTGGTTGATGAACACGACGATGCAGGAGGTCTTGGAGATGATGCCCGCCAGTTTCCGCAGCGCCTGGGACATGAGCCGCGCCACGAGGCCGACGCTGGAATCTCCCATCTCGCCCTCCAGCTCGCTGCGGGGCGTCAGCGCCGCCACAGAGTCCACGACCACCACGTCGATGGCGCCGGAGCGCACCAGGGCCTCTGTGATGTCGAGGGCCTGCTCGCCGGTGTCCGGCTGAGAGATGAGCAGCGCGTCGATGTCCACGCCCAAGGCCCGGGCATAGGCGGGCTCCAAGGCGTGCTCCACGTCGATAAAAGCCACCTCTCCTCCCATTTTTTGCGCGCTGGCCAGGATGTGCAGGGCCAGAGTGGTCTTACCCGAGCTCTCCGGGCCGTAGATCTCGACGATTCTGCCCCGTGGCACGCCGCCGATGCCGAGGGCCAGATCCAGGGACAGGGAGCCGGTGGAGATCGCCTCCACGTTCACGGGGAGGTCATCCCCCAGGCGCATGATAGCGCCCTTGCCATAGTTTTTTTCAATCTGC
The DNA here is from genome assembly GCA_009781925.1 of Bacillota bacterium. Taxonomy (GTDB): domain Bacteria; phylum Bacillota; class Clostridia; order Oscillospirales; family Oscillospiraceae; genus WQUU01. Next base: position 5,790 of record WQUU01000074.1, read on the forward strand.
GCCAGGGCGTTCTGGAGGGCGGTCTTCTTGTCCTCCGCCTGGCCCGCCAGGGTAATGGGGACTTTCTTCTTCTCGGCCATGTGGGTCACCTCTTGTTAGAATTTAAGAATTAAAAATTAAGAATTTTGTGGAATCATCTGTGATGTTACAGCTTACGCCCTGCCCGCGACAATCCGCTCGATGCCGTTTAGATCCTTAAAACTCTCGACACGGCTGAAAGAGGCGCGCTGGAGCATCTGCATTACGGCGCCGGCCTGACCGGCGCCCACCTCAAAGATCACGGCGCCGCCCTCCCGCAGAATACCCTTCCAATTTTTGAGGAAGGCCCGGTAGTAGTTCAGGCCATCCTCCCCGCCGTCCAGGGCGGAGCGGGGTTCAAAGTCCCGAACGGAGGTTGGCAGGCCGATGATGTCTGCACTGGGAATATAGGGGGGATTCATGGCCACGAGGTCAAAGCTGCCCACCAGCATGGGGGGGGAGTCAAAAATATCCGCCTCGATACAGGTGGCCCGCGCGCCCAGCGTATTCAGGGCCACATTCCGGCGGCAGACCGCCAGCGCGCTGCGGGAATTGTCGATCATGACCACGCGGGAGGCGTGGAGCCTGTAGGCGATGGCGCAGCCCACACAGCCGCTCCCGGCGCAGAGATCCAGGATCCGCGCGTCCATTTTGTTGTGGTTCAGCATGGCGATCGCCTTGTCCACCAGGAGCTCCGTCTCCGGCCGGGGGATGAGCACGTCCGGGGATACGTCGATGGGAATGCCGTAAAATTCCCAGCGGCCGGTGAGATAGGCCACGGGCTCGCCCTTGAGCCTCCTGGCCAGGAGCTCGTTGACCTTGTGCTGTGTGTCGTCGCCCGTATAGAGCCTGAGCCCCTGGAGAAATTTTTCCATGCTCTTGCCCGCCGCCTGGGACACGATGATCCGCGCCTCCAGGTTATAGCTCTCAATCCCGTGCTCCCGGAGGAGCTTGCGGGTCTCCAGATACAGGTCATTATAAGTTTTGGGCAAAGTTTTCCACCCCTTAGCATCCGCTGATTAGACCGTCATTGCGAGGAGCGCAGCGACGAAACAAGCCAGAA
>WQUU01000075.1 GCA_009781925.1 Bacillota bacterium
TGATATCCACCGGATTTGTGCCAAAGGCGCTTCCCACCGTCACGGTGCCGTTCTTAACCGCGTCCTCGGCGGCCAGGGTGGCGTCCTGCACGGATTGGGGCACCGTCTTAAAGTTCTTGTCCGTCACGATGCCGACGCCGTTCAGGTTGAGGCCGAGCCACTGCACTTCACCCCAGTGGGGTGTGCCGGCCTCCAGTTCGTTGAACACCCAGACCAGGGACTGGCCGATATTCTTAAGGCCGGAGGTGAGGGTGACACCCGCCAGCGGGGCCTGGGTTCCGGTAAAGGTGGCCTCCTGGTCGGAGTCCACGCCGATAAACCAGGCGTTGTTCTCATAGGCGGCCTCCGCCGCGCCGTTGCCGGAGAGGCCCGCCACACCCCAGACGATATCCGCGTGGTTCTGCGTAATCATAGCCTGGGCCAGTTCCTTGCCCTTGGCGGTGTCCACATAACTGGCCGTATAGCGCACATCCACCTTGATGGCCGGGTCAGCCGCCAGCGCGCCCTGGATGTAACCCGCCAGGAAATCGTTGATGACCGGCCCGTCCTCGCCGCCCACAAAGCCGATGACGTGGTCGGCGTTGATGTTTTTGAAGCTTGTCTGCGTGGTCAGAGAGGCGGCAAACACCCCGATCAGATAGCCTGTCTCATTTTGCTTATAGTTGAGGCTCAAAACATTGGGCTGATCCACTTCGGCGTCATAGATGACATACTTCTGGTTCGGATACTGTGGGGCGACCTCGGTCAGGTAATCGTTCATCTGCCAGGTGCCGCAGATGATCACGTCATACTGTTTGGAGTCGGAGACCTCATAGAGGGTGGACAGCCACTTGGGTTGATCGGCGTCGGTGCCGCCGAGCTCGATGGTCTTGTAGGTGATGACGCCGGCGTCGGAGAGTTGCTTCAGCCCGGCCTCGGCGGAGTCAAAGAAGGACTTATCCCCCAGGTTGCCGTTGACGATGTTGACGACGCTAAACTTTGTGGCGGGTTTGTCGCTGCCGCTGTCAGCGGCCTTGTTGCCGCCGCAGCCGCTCAGGAACAGGCTGAGCACGAGGATGAGCGCGAGTGTGCCGACAAGAAATTTTTTCATAGAATCCTCCCTTTTATCATGTGGTTTGATATCGTGAAAGCAGCGCTTTGATGTGCGCGGCAAAGCGCTCCCTGTTCACCGTTTGTACCAGAGTGCCGTTTTTGTGCCCCATCTTCCTGTCGCTGTAGCAGTCTGTCACCGTCTTGCCCCGGGTGACGCCGCCCTCCGTCTCCACGCCGATAAAGCAATCCTCAAAGGTAAAATAGCTGTCATCGGAGGCAAAGAGCAGGGCCAGCGGGTCATGCAGGGGCTCGCCCTTAGCGGCGGTGTAGCGCTTGCCGATCTCCATATAGCGGCCCATGAGCTCCGCGAAAAAACGGGCCTCCCTTGAACCCAGCGCGGAAAACTCCCCCAGCTCCTCCTCTGTCACGTAGCCCGCGTGGGTCACATTCAGGGGACAGAGGACAAAGGGCACTCCGCCGGAAAATACCCGTTTCGCCGCCTCGGGATCGACATAGCTGTTGAACTCGGCGGCGGGCGTGGTGTTGCCGAGGCCGATCCCTCCGCCCATGATGACGATGCGCCGGAGCAGGTTCTTCAGGTCGGGGTACTTTGCCAGCGCAATGGCCAGATTCGTCAGCGGGCCGATGGCGACGATGAGGAGATTCCCCGGATTCGCCTTGGCCGTGTCATAGATGAGATCCCAGGCCGCACGCGGGTCGCACTGCCGAGCTGTCTCAGGCAGGCTCAGACCGGACATCCCCCCTTTGCCGTGGATGTCCTCCGCCGTCACGAGCGGGCGGCACAGCGGGCCCTCCGCCCCCCGGCCCACGGGGATATCCCAATTGAGGAAACTGAGTACCTTTAGGGCGTTGGCGGTCGTGTCACAGAGCGGTACGTTCCCCGCCACGGTGGTGACGGCTTTCACATCGAGGTTCTCGATCTGCCTCGCCAGAATCAGCGCGGCGATGTCGTCCACACCGGGGTCACAGTCGATGATGATCGGGATTTTCATAGAGACCTCTTTCTATTGTAGGGGGCGATGCCCACATCGCCCCGTGTTCTTGATTCAGCGTATGCGGCGCGCCCTACTTGTAAAATCGCACGGCGTCGAGGATCAGTTCCACAAAGGCGGGGCGGTCGATGTCCAGAATGGCCGTGACGTTGGGTGTTTTCCCGGAGCGGCTGTAGAAGTCCCCGACCGTGGCGCCCCTGCAGAATTCCCCGCAGGTCTCGACCTGGACATACAGTTCCCGGGTGGTCATGATCTCCGGCCGCAGCAGCGCCGCCACGGCCACGGGGTCGTGCAGCGTCGCGCCCGGATAGCCTAAGGCTCTGTGGTACCCGTAGAAAAATTCCAGCCAGTCCGCCACGACCCGGGCGACCTCTCCGCCCACGGCCCGGATTTTCTCAAATTCCTCCGGCGTCACATAGGCCCTCTGCGTCACATCCAGACCCGCCATGGTGATGGGCACACCGCTCTCGAAGACAACTTTTGCGGCCTCCGGATCCACCAAAATGTTGAATTCCGCCGCCGGCGTCCAGTTGCCGGAGAGCAGCCCGCCGCCCATGAGGGAGATGCGGCCGATCTTGGCCTTCAGCTCCGGGTGGGCCAGAAACAGCGCCGCCACGTCGGTCAGCGGGCCGGTGGGCGCCAGCGTGACCGGCTCCCTGCTCTCGCGCAAAAGCTCTGTCATCAGTTCCACACCGGAGAGTCCGCAGAGGGAAAAGCCCGGCTCCGGCAGCACCGGCCCGTCCAGCCCGGACTGTCCGTGCACCGAGGGGGCCGGGCTGGGTTCCCCGCAGAGGGGCCGCTCCGCCCCGGCGGCGGCGGGGATGTCCGTGGCGCCCAGGAGAGTCAAAATGCGCAGCATGTTATAGGTGGTTTTCGTAAGGATAGCGTTGCCGGAGACGGACACCGCGCCCAGGATCTCGAAGGCCTCCGGATGGGCGAAGGCCAGCACCCAGGCGATGGCGTCGTCGTGGCCCGGGTCTCCGTCCAGAATGACAGGGATGCGGTTCATAGAGAACCTCCATTTTTGCCGCAGGGGCGACCGCCTCGGCCGCCCGCGGGCCGCCGAGGGCGGCGGCCCCTACATATTTTATAATGCCCTTCTTTTTCTGGCGCGTTTGACTTTCCGGATGGTGCTGAACGTATACAGTGACAGGCCCACGATGGTGATCACATAGGGGATCGTGGCCACGAGCTGGGAGGGCAGTCCGGTGCCCGCGATGTTGTTGCTCAAGGCGTCCGCCGTGCCGAAGAGCAGGGACGAAAGCATGGTGCCCAGCGGCTCCCCGCGCCCCATGGCCTGAGCGGCCAGGGCGATGAAGCCGCGCCCGGCCACCATATCCTTGTTGAAGCCCATGGAGTAGAACATGGACATGTAGGCCCCGCCGAGACCCGCCAGGAAACCGGAGATCCCCAGCGCGATATAGCTGATGCGGTGCACGCTCACGCCCACGGACTCCGCCGCGTCCCTGTTCTCGCCCACGGCGCGGATCTTGAGGCCCAGCGGCGTCTTATAGAACAGGATAAAGACCAAAATCACACAGAGGAAAGCCACATAGGTCAGCACACTCTGGTTCGAGAGCGCGCCCAAAACAGGGATGTTGTTCAAAAACGGAATGTTGATCTTGGGCAGCATGGGGCTGAGAACGCCGGCGGAGTTGCCCTTCTGTCCCGTGAACACATACAGCAAAAAGATCGTCCCGCCGCCCCCCAGCAAATTCACGGCGATGCCGGCCAAAATGATGTCGGTTCCGAGCTTGAGGTAGAAAAAGCCCATCATCAGACCCACCAGGGCCCCGATCAGCGCGGCGCAGAGCACCCCAACGAAGGAGTTCTGCGTCCAGGCGCTGAACAGCACGCCGAAGAGAGCGGAGATCATCATGATCCCCTCCAGGCCGATGTTGGCCACCCCGGCCCGCTCGGACACGGCGGAGGCCAGCGCGGCAAAGAGGATGGGGGCCGTGATACGGAAGATGGCGGCCAAAAAGGCGGTGGTGAGTACGCTGCTCAGAATTTGGTTCCACATCTATCCCCGCACCTCCTTCGGATCGGCAATGTCCGAATACTCCCGCTTCGCCTGCTTGACGACCATCCGCTGGCGATACTTGGCCAGAAAGTGTTCGGCGCCGAAGAATAGGAGGATCACGGCCTGGATCACGTCCAGCATCTCGGCCGGCACGTCCGTATTGCTGGCCATGAGCACGCAGCCCCGGCTCAGGTAGGCCAGGAAGAAAGCGGCAAAGGGCACCAGAATGGGGTTGTTCTTCGCCAAAATGGCGATGGTGATGCCGTCCCAGCCGTAGCCTGTCAGATCCCGCCACGAAAAACTCTTATAATAGCCCAGAACCTCCACCCCGCCGCCGAGGCCCGCCAGCGCGCCGCCGACGACCTGGCACAGGACGATGGTGCCGCCCACTTTGATGCCGGAGTAACCGGAGAAGTTTTGGTTGATGCCCACCATACGGATCGAGTAGCCCCAGCGGGTGCGGTACATAAAGACCCCCACGATCGCCACAAAACAGGCGCCGATGACAAAGCCCCAACTGGTCTGGTAGGCCATTGTGGGAATCATCGCCGTCTTCAGAAAGGGCAGAGACCTTGTGGTTCCCTGGGTCTTGTCCGCCACCACGTTGATGAGGAAATACTGCACCACATACATGACGACATAGTTGAGCATGAGGGTGGAGACCATCACGTTGGCCCCGAGCTTCGTCTGCAAAAGAGCGGGGATGAGCATCAAGAGCGCGCAGACCGCGGCGCCCGCCAACAAACAGACAACCACGTGGATCACCGGCGGCATGGGGATGTAGATGGCGCACAGCGCCGCCACAAAGCCGCCCAGCAGCACGCAGCCGTCCGCCGCCAGGTTGAATTGGTTGGCGCTGAACATCAGGCATACGGCGAGACCCGTGAACATCAGGGGAATCATGCGCTCAAAGACGACCCAGATCTGCCGCTCAGTGCTAAAGGGGCCCAGCAGCAGATAGCGCAGGGCCAGCAGCGGCGTGGAGGAGATGAGGAAGATGAGGACGGTGGCCACGCCGACAGACACCAGAATCGCGGCGGCGCCCCGGATCATGCTGAACTTCAGCTCCAGCCGCCGATCCGCGCTCAGGCCCAAAAATTTTAATAGGGTTCGCTGCCTGGGTTCCATAGAGTTTTTAAACATGGACGGCCCCCCCCGATCTCCTCCGGGCTCTGTTTTTTGAGGCCCAGCATATATTCGCCCATCTCCAAGTCCGTAAGGCTTGAGGTATCCGCGAAATAGGCCACGATCTCGCCGTTATACAGGATGATGAGGCTGTCACTGAGCTCCATCACCTCGCTCAGATCGGCGGAGACCAACAAGACCCCGATCCCCTGCCGGCTGAGCTCCAGGAGTTTCTGGCGGATGAACTCCGTGGCCCCCACGTCGATGCCCCGGGTGGGCTGGTCGGCGATGATAAAGGCGGGGTCGCAGGAGAACTCCCGCGCCACGACCACTTTTTGGATATTGCCGCCGGAGAGCATCTGTACCCGCTGGTTCCTTGAGCGGGCCAGCACCTGATATTCCCCGATCAGGCGGTCGCTCTCCGCATCGATGGCGGAGGTTTTAAACAGCGGGCCGGCGTTGAACTGCTTCTGCCGAAAGCGGTCAGCGATGAGATTGTCCTCGATTTTGGCCGCCGCCGCGACGCCGTAGGTCATCCGATCCTCCGGGATGAAGGAGAGGCCGAGATCCCTGAGCTGATGCTGCGTCTTATTGAGGATGTCCACCCCGTTCAGGGTGACCCGCCCCGAATCGGGCTCCTCGAAGTCAAAGAGCATCTTGACAAGCTCGCTCTGGCCGTTGCCCTCCACCCCGGCCACGCCCAAAATCGATCCCTTCCGTACCGAGAAGGAGACGTTTTTCAGCATCTGCTTGCCCCACTCGTTGGTGTAGTTCAGATTTTTTACATCCAGCACCGTTTCCCTGGGGGCGGCCGCGCCCTTCTCCAGCGTGAGTACCACGTCCCGCCCCACCATGAGGCGGCTGATCCCCTGCTCCGAGATTTCCGCGGTCTCATAGACTCCCATGGACTTGCCGCCCCGCATGATGGTGATGCGGTCGGTGAGCTCCTTGACCTCATGGAGCTTGTGGGAGATAAAAATGATGGTAAAGCCCTGATCCCGTAGGAGTTTCAGCTGTTTAAAGAGCTCCTGGGTCTCCTGGGTGGTGAGCACGGCGGTGGGCTCGTCCAAAATGAGAATCTTTGCGCCCCGCGCGAGGGCCTTTAAAATTTCCACCTTCTGCTTCATGCCCACGGGGATGTCCGCGACCTTGGCGTCCGATTCCACGGGCAAGCTGTATTTTTCGGAGAGCTCCTTTGTGAGCGCGTGGGCGCGGGCGTAGTCAATGAATAGCCCGGCCCGCTTCGGCTCGATACCCAGTACCATATTTTCCGCCACGGTGAGGGAGGGCACGAGCATGAAGTGCTGATGCACCATGCCGATCCCCTTGGCGATGGCGGCATGGGGCGAGGAGAATTTTACCTTCTCGCCATTGATGAAAATTTCCCCCGACTCCGGCTGCTCCAGACCGAAGAGGATCCGCACGAGCGTGGATTTTCCCGCCCCGTTCTCCCCCATGAGCGCGTGAATCTCCCCGTGGCGCACGTCAAAGTCCACGTTCTGATTGGCCGCGATGCCATTGGGGTAGATCATGGTGATGCCGCGCATCTCCACGGCGTTGAGATTTTTGGCGGGTTCCATAGGCATACCCTCTCTTTTTCTGGTGGTGCTTTGTCTACAATTTCCGTTGACAAATCATAATAACGTGATATACTAAGAA
>WQUU01000076.1 GCA_009781925.1 Bacillota bacterium
GGACTTTGGTCGCCTCTCCAACGATGCCCCATACGACCCAGTTGGGCCGTTGCTTGAGGATTCTGGGGATATTGTTATACAGCTTCATCGCGCATCACCTCGATCCCGGCTCTTCCTCTGGGGTTGCGCCGCCTCGTCGCCCTCGTCGGGCGCTTCGTCGAGGATTTCATGGTCTTGCTCGTTGAGCTTCAGCGCGATGGTGAGTTCGGCCAGCCGCGCGGTCTTCTCCGCAAGTTCCTGTTCGCGGGGGAAGGGCGCCTGCGCTTCGGCCTTTGCCGTTTCCAACTGTGCTTTTACAGCGTCGAGCTGTTCCCGGCACTTCTGCAACCGAGGCTCCATGCCCTCCAGGGCGTTGTCCAATCGGGTGATGTTGCCGAAAACATCTGTACCGAGCGAAACCGTGTGGGAGAGCTGGTCTTTGAGGGTGATGCGATACTCCTTGCCAAAGGTGTCAAAGAACAAGTCCATAGGAAAACCCCGATACTCGCCTAGAGGCACGGCATCGGGGTTTTTCATGGTCTTGCAGGCTTCGAGGATGGCGGCTCCGGCTTCCTTCTTGTCATCAAAACGCATACCGCCGACTGTCATACCCACAAAGCCGTCGCCCTGGGGCTTCGGATGTTCGGCGGCGCGGGAGATGTCATGCTCATAACCCGCAATCCGCTCGGCCAGCCGCTTCATATCGGCGGGATAGGTTTTGAAGATTTGATTCTCTAATTCGTACTTTTGGCTGAGATGGCTGCTTTTCAGGGTTTTGAGCTTGTTGACCTCGGCCTCCAGGCTGCACCGCTCAATGATCAGGGGGTTGCCCGTCGCCAGCGCCTTGATCTCGGCGTAATTCAAGGCCACCTCATCAACCTCCTGCATGATACGGGCGGGACTTTTGGACGTGAACACCTGCGAGATGCCGCGCTGCTTATTTTCTATAATTTGGTAACAGTAGGCGTCAAATGTCCCTTCCGTGACGTAGCGGTAGATGTGGACTTCGGGGTTTTTGTTCCCCCGGCGCTCAATTCTACCAGCGCGCTGTTCTAGGTCTCGGGGCCGCCAGGGGCAATCGAGATCATGGCTGGCAATGAGCAAATCCTGAGCGTTCATGCCCGCTCCCATCTTGGAGGTGGAACCCATCAACACCCGGATGCTGCCGCTCCGTACCTTTGCGACGATCTCTTTTTTCTGCGCCTCGTTGTGCGCCTCATGGATAAAGGCGATTTCCTCGGCGGGGATTCCACGGGCAATCAGTTTGGATTTCAGGTCATCATACACGTTGAAGGCCCCGTCGCCGTGGGGCGTGGATAAGTCCGAAAACACAAGCTGTGTCAGTCGGTTTTCCTTTGTTTCCTCCCAAATCCGAAACACGTTTTCGGCGCAGGCGTTGACTTTGCTGTCGGGGTAGTCGGGCAGCAGGGGATTGATGATCCGCTGATCAAGAGCGATCTTGCGCCCATCGTTCGTGATGAGCAACATGTTGTCCTCATCGGCTGAAACCATACGGTTGCGAATGCGTTCGGCGCGGTCTGCTAAACCCGCGATCATCTCCCGCTGCATCTCGCTGGGTTTGGTGACAACCGTGTGATAGTTGACCTTCGGTGTCGGAAGATTGAGCATGTCCTTGGTCTGGATGTCCGCGACCTCCTTGAACATGGACATCAGCTCCGGGAGGTTGTAGAAACTGGAAAAGCGGGTTTTCATCTGAAAACCCCGGCCCTCGGGGGTCAGCTCCAGCGCGGTGACAGTCTCCCCGAAGGTGCTCGACCAACAGTCAAAGTGCTGCAATCCCTGCTTTCTCAGAGTATCGTACTGCAAATACCGCTGCATGGTGAAAACTTCGGCGAGGGTATTAGAAACCGGGGTGCCTGTGGCAAAAACGGCGCCGCGGTTGCCCGTGAGTTCGTCCAAATACCGCGTTTTCATAAACAGATCGGACGCTTTTTGGCTCTCTGTCTGCGAAATACCGCCGACGTTCCGCATTTTTGTTATCAGATAGAGATTTTTGAACAGATCCGCCTCGTCCACAAAAAGCGCGTCCACGCCCAACTCCTCGAATGTCACCAGGCTGTCCTTGCGGCTCTGATCGTTGAGCTTGCTCAATTTGACTTGCAGCGATTTTACCGCCTTTTCCATCTGCTTGATGGTGAAGCGTTCGCCATTTTGCCGCTTGATTTCCTCGATCCCCTCGGTGATGTCCCAAATCTGCTGCTCCAGCGAACGCCGCTGGCGCTCCAGGCTCATGGGCACCTTCTCGAACTGGCTGTGCGCGATGATGACGCCATCATAGTCACCGGTGGCAATGCGGGCGCAGAATTTTCTGCGGTTCTTTTTTTCAAAATCTTTGGCCGTCGCCATCAGCACGTTCGCGGAGGGATACAGCTTGAAGAAGTCGGCGGCAAAGTCCCCGATGATGTTGTTGGGAACCACGAACATCGCCTTACTGCACAGCCCCAGCCGCTTCGCCTCCATGCCCGCCGCGATCATCTCATAGCTCTTTCCGGCCCCGACCACATGGCCGAACAGGGCGTTGCCGCCGTAGAGGTGACGCGCCACGGCGTTGACCTGGTGGGCATCCAGCTTGATCTCGGGGTTCATGCCGGGAAAATGGATGTGCCGCCCGTCGTACTCGCGAGGCCGGATGGAGTTGAAGCGGGTGTTATAGAGCTCGCAGAGCCGGTCCCGGCGGGCGGGGTCTTTCCAAATCCACTCGGCAAACTGGGCCTTGATGATGTCCTGCTTATCCTGCGCGATGGCGGTCTCTTTCTTATTGAGAACGCGCTTCTCATTCCCGTGCTCGTCCCGCACGGTATCGAACACGCGGACGCTGCGCAGATTCAGCGTCTGCTCAATGATCTGGTAGGCGTTCATGCGCCGGGTACCGTAGGTGTTGAATGAGCGGATATTTTCCCTGTCTAAACTCTTTTCCGTGACATTCCACTCCGCCGTATGGGTGGAGTACAGAACCTGGATGCGGTTTTGCCCCCGCCAGTTCGTGCGGAGCAGTTCAAAAATAAACTGCCGGTAGATTTCAGGCGGTATCCATGTGGCCCCGAGCCGCACGGAAATTTCGGGCGCGGTCAGGTCTTTGGGCTGGACGGCAGTGAGAGCGGCGACGTTTGGGGCATAGCTGGGGTCGATTGCGGCCAGCTCCTTCGCAAAGTGCAGCTTTTCGCGCACATTGCCGCTCAAATACTCGTCCGCCGTCACCCAGTTGTCCCCGCCGTCCTGCCGTGGAACCTTGAAAATCACACCCTCCAACTCGGCTGCGATGGCGTCAGCGCTCATGCCCGTAAGCCCTGCCATGAAGTCCAAATCCACCTTCGCGCACTCGCCAATAGACACCGCCAGGGCCTCGCTGGCCGTATCCACATGGGTGATGGGGCGGTAGGGTCTGATCGTCCTCTTGCTGAACATATCCGCCTTGGCCTTGAATTGCAGGTTTTCGTCCAGCACCTCCAGGGAGCAGAGCAGCGGGTAGCTCTCGTCATCCGAAAACGCCATATTATTGGCCCGGTCGTTGATGATGCCGTATTTGCGGGTGTAACCGTCGTACAGGCGGTTGAGGTTCGCCTGCTCCGCGCGGATGTCGGCGTCGGGGTAGTCTTCGGTTTGGTAGCTGATGAGGCGGCGCACGGATTCGCGGATCGCGACAAGGCCCTTGACGCGGCTCTGCGCCGTCGCCGACAGCTCTTTCGGAACCATCCGGCTGTTCTCACGGTAATAAATCTGGCCCTCCACCACCGTAAAGCTGAAATTGCGGACAGATGGGTCGGCAGGAATAGAACCGTCCGTTTCCTGCTCATCCTCGTCGCGCTCGATGTCGCTGATCTCGGCGTGGATGTTGCTAATCGCCTCATCCAGCAGGTCGGAAAGCTCGCGGTCAGGGAACGGGGCGCATGTGGTTTCCTTTTCATTGCCGTACATGCTCTTGTCATAGGCCATTGTGCCGAGCACCATGTCCGGGTGCTCGACAAAGTAGCTGTTGACGGGAACGCCGCTTTCGGTCTGGCCCAGGTGAACCCATTCCGGTTCAACATCCACCATGCGGTCACGCTTTTGCAGGAAGATAATATCGGTGGTGACTTCGGTTCCGGCGTTGGCGAGGAAGGCATTGTTCGGAAGGCGGATCGCGCCCAAAAGCTCCGCGCGCTGGGCAATATACCGGCGCACGGCGGGATTCTGTTTGTCGAGCGTGCCTTTGGACGTGATAAACGCGATCACGCCGCCGGGCCGCACCTTATCCAGGGTTTTGGCGAAAAAGTAATCGTGGATCAGGAATTTGTACTTGTCATACTTCTTGTCGCTCACGCCGTAGCCGCCGAAGGGGATGTTCCCGACGGCGAGGTCAAAAAAGCTGTCGGGCAGGGCCGTATTCTCGTAGCCCTGAATGGCGATGCTGTTCCTCGGGTAAAGCTGTTGCGCGATACGTCCGGTGATAGGGTCTATCTCGATTCCGAACACCTTGCTGCCGCTCATGTTGTCGGGCAAAAGCCCTTGGAAATTGCCGATGCCGCAGCCGGGATCGAGGATGTTGCCCGTGGTGAAGCCCATGTTTTCGATAGCTCTGTAGATGGCCTTGATCACCAGCGGCGAGGTGTAGTGGGCGTTCAGCGTGGTGGCCCGCGCGCTGGCGTACTCTTCCGGGGTCAGCAGGGCCGCGAGTTCCGCGTACTCTTCCTCCCAACCTGCGCGGTGCTCATCAAACGCCTGCGGCAGGCCGCCCCAGCCGACATAGCGGGACAAAACTTCCTGTTCCTCCGGCGTGGCCAAGCGGCCCTCTTTTTCGAGGCCCAGCAGGGTATTGATCGCGGTAAGATTGTTGTAGAACTTTGTTTTCGCGCCGCCGCCGCCCAGATCATCGTCAATGATACGGTAGTTGTGGCGCTCGGACATGGGGATGTTGGGGAAAGCGTCAAAATAATTGGCGCGGGCTGGTTTTTTCTTCTGCTCCCAGACGGGGGTGATTGTGGACTTGGATTCTTCCGGTTCCGGCGCTTCCTCATAGATCGGATCATACTGGCGCATGAAATCCAGTGATTCGCTGCGGAAAATGGGAAAACCGCTGCCACCTTCAAAGGTCATGTCCCGCAGGCTTACCCGCTCCGACACCATGTTAACCTCGTCAACGACGAAAGCCCGCCCGTCTATATTGTAGCGGTCGCCGGGTGCGGGGGTATATGGTGCTGGCTCCATTTCCGGCTCTGGCGCGGGGTCTTCGGTGAGGTATTTACTTTCTATATAGTCGGTAATATCCTCAACATCGTCCATAGAGGTATCGGCACGATGCTCTTCAATCGCCACGGCGATCAGTTCATCCGATACGGCAAAACCGCGCAGAGACAATTCCTCGCGTACCTGTTCCTCCAGCGGCGGGAGCTTTGCCCAGTCCGGGCAATCCGGGTCGGTTTCGTGTAACTCCAGCATGTCTCTACGGTCAGCGGCAATATCCTGATACACGCGGTCAAGGATGTCCTCCAGCATCCAGTCTTGGAAGTATGGCAATCCAAACGCTTTAAGAAGGCCGGGATATACCTCGCGTTCGTCCGCTTCGTTCAGGAATAAACCGATTTCATCTTCGGCTTCACCAGCCGTCGTGTCACGGTCACGCAGGAAGGGGTATATTTCACTTTGCCGGATGTCCTCAAGCAACATCGGTAGATACTTTTTATAGAGGACACGCGGCGTTTCTTCTACAGCGATTGGCTGTTCCCGCACATCTGATTCCGACTGGATTTCAACTATTGCAGTCATCAAATGCTCGTTCGCGGGGTTTTCAGCCACCTTGCGGTCAAATTCATCCCGCGGCATTTCAGTCCCCAGCAGCGGAAACTCCGCGTCATAGAGGTTGACTGTGGAATCATCGAACGCCATTACCGAATACTCATGAGCGCCGATATACACCGTATCGCCCAAATGATAAACCGGGCGGCGGGGGTACAATTGTTCCAGTTCCACTCTAAACTGGCGGGCGTTGTAACGCTCAAAAGAAACGGTGGCCGCCCCCTCCATCGTGTGCATAGCGGCCACTAGCAGGTCAACCTTTAGCGGGTCTTTGAACAGCGCGTCAATCTGTCCAGCGTTGGTGGCGTCGGCCAGCTCGGATAAACCGTGCTGTTTCAGCTTCTCTTTTAGATACCCATCCAGCCCGTTGATGAAGTCCGCGAGCCGTAGAGATAAGCTGTCCCGTTTTTCAGCAGGTGGCAAGCTGGCCGTGGCATTAATAAACTCACTCTTTTGCCGCAGAATCGCTTGATCTTCAATATACTGAAGATATTGCGGATACAGCTCGTCTTTATCCTTTGCGCTAAGATAGCGGTCGGCGGCGATAAGTTCACCGATTCGTTTTGCAACCTTTTTCCATGACAGCCTGAAATCCACCTCGGGGACAAACCGATCACCTTTTCCGAACCTGTATCCCCGTGCGTCGTAGTCAACCCAAAATTTGCTATCGCCGAATGGCGAATGGCCGCCTGTGCCAAATGCCTCTTTCAGAAATTTGACGGTTTCATCTTCGGTATGCTGTTCCTGAAAATGTTGATAGATGCGGAAACGCAGTTGAAATATGCCCGCGCCGTTTTCACGGCAGAGTTCTTCGTCCACAACCTCCTGCGGTATGAGCATAGAAAAAGCGGAAGGTTTTTCGGCTTGCGCCGTCATACCTTCCGCTTCTTCGATCCGCTGTATCTGTTCCTCTGGGCTTGGGAGATTTAGCTGTAGATCAGTTCGGCCAGGATCGCTTCCTCCGCGCTGCGCCGGATGTTGTTCATTCTGCCTACCCACGCCATCTGGTCGCGGGCCTTCAATTCCTCCGTCACGCCCTGGGCCGCCGCCATCTGCGCGGTC
>WQUU01000077.1 GCA_009781925.1 Bacillota bacterium
AGGATCGTCCCGCCGCCGATCCCCGTGCCGCCCAGATGGGTATATTCTCCGTTCCGGCAGAGGACAAAGGCCGTGCCCGTGCCGACGCTGGCGACAATCGCCTCGTTTAATCCCGCAAGAGCCGTGCCGCCGCGGCCGATGGCTTCCGGCTCCGGAACATACACGGGCGGCAGGCCGAAGGTCTCCGCGCCGCAGGTCTTCGCGTGCACGCCCGTAACGTGGAGGGAATTCACCGCGCCGCACGCATCCAAAAAGGTTCCGATCATCTCCTCTGTGGAGCGCCCGCCGTAGTTCTCATAAAGACCATGTCCCATTTTCCCGTCGCGCGACAGCGCTATTTTCAGCGCGCTGCCGCCGGCGTCAATGCCAATTGTCATGTGCACCCTCTCACAACAGTTTTTCAAAAGCCACGCGGAAGGGATCCGATTCCGTACTGCGGCTCAGCTTGATGGTTCCGCAGCGCCGGTAGCCGTGCTTCTTCAAAAACCCGCGCATCGTGTTGTTCTCCGCGTGGGTATCCACCCGCAGGCTGGTTCTTCCCAGGCCCCGGCTGAGTTCCTCGGAAAAATCCAGCATCTCCCCCGCCAAAGCCGTGTGCCGAAAATCGCCGCGCACCGCGATCCGGTGGACGACACCGTAGTTCTCCCCCGATATCAGCCACTCGCCGCCGAACAAAAGATTTGCATAATCTTCTTCCGGCCGCATGGAGACCGTGCATATTCCGACGATTTCGTCTTTATGGAGAAACACCCAGCCCTCGCTCCGGGCGATGTCCCCGAGAAAGGCGGCCTCGTCCGGGTAACCGTCCTGCCACTGGGGCACGCCGCACTCCGCCAGACGGGCCTGGGCGTCCCGGACGATGTCCATAATGGCAGGGATATCTGAGATCTCCATCCGGCGCTGGTCGAAGCTCTGGGGTTGTGGCGCGAGGCCCCGTTCATCCAAAATCTCGGCGACGAGCTCTTTGTCCCCGTCACTCCGGGGGACAAAGGCGAAAAAGAGGTCGGGCCGCTTGTCCAGGGTGCGCTCCAAACTCTTTTTCCGCCGCCAACGGGTCACGGCGGCATGGTCACCGTTCAGGAGTTCGCTTGGCACGGCGCGGTTTTCCCATATCTCTGGCCGGGTGTACTGGGGGTACTCGAGCAGTCCCTCCCAGTGGCTCTCGCCGGTGAAGCACTCCTCGTCGCTCAGCACGCCCGGCAGAAGGCGGCAGACGCTGTCCGCCACCGCCATGGCCGGTATCTCCCCACCGGTCAGCACAAAATTGCCAATCGAGATCTCCTCGTCCACGCACTGCTCAATAAACCGTTCATCGATGCCCTCATAGTGGCCGCAGATCAGAACCAGATGGTCGTAGTTGTCGCGGAGGCGGACGGCGTCCGCCTGAGTGAAGGGTTTTCCCTGGGGGCTGAGGGCAATCACATGGCTTCTGCAATTGAATTTAGTTGATATAATATTTTCCAAGCAGGACTTCAGCGGCTGCGCCATCAGTACGCAGCCCCAGCCCCCGCCGTAGGGGTAATCATCGACCTGCCTCTGCCTGTTCTCTGTGAAATCCCGAATCTGGACGCAGTTGATCTCCAGAATTCCCTTAGTTTCCGCGCGGCCCAGGATGCTCTCCCCCAGCACGGCCCGCATGGAATCCGGGAACAGCGTCATGATGTCAATGCGATAAGACATTCTTTTTTCCTCTCCGCACGGAGCGATGTGGGCATCGCCCCCTACATTCCCTCAATCAGGCGCGCGGTGACAAGGCCGGCCTCGGTGTCCGTGTTCAAAATAAAGGCCGGCACGGCGGGGATGAGAATCTCCCGCTCCCCCCGCACCACGTAGATGTTGGAGGCCGCGCCCTCTATGATATCAACCAACTTGCCCAATTGCGCCCCGGTCTCGTCCACGACAGTTGCCCCCAGGATGTCCTGGAGGAAAAAAGCGCCGATTTCCAGTTTCACATCTCCCCGGTCGAGGAAGACGACGCGGTTTTTGAGGGCCATGGCGGCGTTGATATCGTCCACGCCCTCGAATTTGACGAGGAGCATACCCTTGTGTTCTTTGGCGGCGGCGATTTTATAGGGTTTTCCGCCGATATAGAGGGCGGGGAGTCTTGACAGAAAGGCCGGGGAATCGGCCCACGGCTCGAGCTTGACTTCGCCCCGAATACCGTGGGTATTGACGATTTTCCCGGCTTCTAAATAACGCTGTTTCAAAGAATCTCCAATTAGTCCAAAACTTCCACGGACACGCGCTGGCCCTGGCGCTTGGCGACCGACCGCATCAGGGTGCGGATCTCCTTGATGATTCGGCCCTGCCGCCCGATGACCTTGCCCATGTCCCCCTCGGCGACCCGCACCTCGTAGACCGTCTCGTAGTCGGAGACTTTCTCCTCGATCTGAACGGCGTCCGGGTTATCCACGAGGTTCTTCACAATATAGGTGAGCAAATCTTTCATAGGGCCTTACCCCTCAACCTGTTCCGGGGCGTCGGGGACGCCGCCCCCTACAGCTTCCTCCACGGCCTCGGCTGGCTTGACAGTCTCGGCCTTCTTTTGCGCGGCCTCGGCTTTTTTCAGCAGTGCGCGCACGGTATCGGTCGGCTGCGCGCCCACACCCAGCCAGTATTTCGCGCGCTCCGCATCGACCTTGATCTGGGCGGGTTCCGCCAGGGGATCATAGGTGCCGATTTCCTCGATGAAGCGCCCGTCCCGCGCCCGGCGGGAGTCGGAGACCACGATGCGGTAGTAGGGGTTTTTCTTTGCGCCCATCCTGCGCAGTCTGATTTTGACCATAATAATGATTCCTCCAACAAAAAATTATATATAATTCGAGAAAACATGTTCTGTAGGGAACGGATCGATCCGTTCCGTCGGATTGATCCAAGATTTCGGAACGGATCAATCCGTTCCCTACAGAAGGAGATACGGCATTTTATTAATATTGCAAATTGTCCTGCGGCAGCACGGCGCCGAGGCCGAATTGATCCACCAGGTCACGCAGGCCCTCGTCAATCTCCTCCCGGGAAAAGCCCGCCTCCTTCAATTGCGCGTCGGTCATCGCGTTCAGGCGGCTGTAGAAGTCCAGGCCCAGAAGCAGACACTCGCGGTTGTCCGGATCCAGGGATGTGAAAAGCAGATCCTCCGCGTCACCCACGCGCTTTTCCAGCAGGAGCGCGTCGATGGCCTGCGCGCATTTGTCCACCTCGGCGCTGTTATGTTCCTCTTTCTCGTGGTACTTCGGCGCGCTTGTATTGAACAGGAGCCGGCCAATACTCTCCGTCACCACATTGATCTGCCTGATCAGCCAATCATCATGAAACGCCATTTTTCGCAACTCCTTGCCCCCGTTAAAAATTCCGCAGGCGGGCCGCCGAGGGCGGCGGCCCCTACAGGGGGATTTGTAGGGTCGGGTTTCCATGCCCGACCGATGTACGCAGAGCATTTCAAGCGGGGATGGAACAGGCTCATTGACTAAAATCCGAACATGCCCTTTTTGTTGCCGAAGCGGTGCGTTCGCTTGCTGCCGGAGAACTGCTTCGCCATCTGTTTCATCGCGTCAAATTGCTTTAACAGGCGGTTGATGTCCACCACCGTTGTGCCGCTCCCGGAGGCGATCCGGCGCTTGCGGCTGCTGTTCAGAATCTGCGGGTTCTCCCGCTCGTGGGGAGTCATGCTCTGAATGACGGCCTCGGTTCGGAGCAGCGCCCGTTCGTCGATCTGCGCCCCGGCCAGAGCCTTCGCGTCCACGCCCGGCAGCATCCCCGCGATATCCTGGAGGCTCCCCATGCCCTTTAATTGGACGAGCTGGTCGTAGTAGTCGCTGAGGGTGAACTTATTCTGCCTGAGCTTTTCCGCGGCGGCGAGGGCTTTTTTCTCGTCGATTGTGGCCTCCGCCTTCTCGATGAGGCTCAGCACATCTCCCATGCCCAGGATCCGGGAAGCCATACGATCCGGGTGGAAGGCCTCGATCTGGTCGAGTTTTTCGCCGGTACCGGAGAACTTGATGGGTTTCCCCGTCACCGCCCGGACGGACAGGGCCGCGCCGCCTCGGGCGTCGCCGTCCAGCTTGGTCAGCATGACGCCTGTGATCCCGAGGGCCGCGTCGAAGGCGGAGGCCGCGTTTACGGCGTCCTGCCCCGTCATGGCGTCCACCACCAGCAGAATCTCCGCCGGATCGCAGACGGCCTTGATGCGCCTCAGCTCGTCCATGAGGGTCGCGTCGATGTGGAGCCGTCCGGCGGTGTCCAGAAAAACCAGATCGTTGCCGTGGCGTCTCGCGTGCTCCAGCGCGGCCTTTGTTATGTCAACCGTATTGGCCTGTCCCATCTGGAAAACGGGGATACCCAGCTTCTCCCCCACGGTCTCCAATTGTTTGATGGCCGCCGGGCGGTAGACGTCGCAGGCCGTCAGCAGCGGGCGCTTGCCCTGTTTTTTCATGAGGGCCGCGAGCTTGGCGCCGTTGGTGGTCTTGCCCGCGCCCTGAAGACCCACCAGCATCACCACGCTGGGGGCTTTGGCCCCGATATTGAGCTTCACGTTCTCCCCGCCCATGAGGCGGGTGAGCTCCTCGTTGACGATCTTCACAACCATCTGGGCTGGGGACAGGCTCTCCAGAATATCCTTGCCCACGGCCCGGTCAGAGACAATCTTTACAAAGTCCTTGACTACTTTATAGGAGACGTCCGCCTCCAGAAGGGCCAGGCGCACTTCCCGCATGGCCTCCTTGATGTCGTTTTCATTCAACCGCCCCTTGCCGCGCAGTTTTTTAAACGCGGCGGCAAGTTTGTCGGATAAGCTTTCAAAGGCCATGGATTTCACCTCCGGCGAAAAAAATTAAGAATGAAGAACTTTTCCTTATCCTTTCAGCTTTTCCAAGTCGGAAATAATATTGTCGCAGAGCTCCAATCCCCGGCCCTCACAGAGGGTACGCAGTTCGGCGGCGTCCCGTGTGAGACGCGCAATGCTCTTTTGCATATCCAGAAAACGGGTGAGCAGCCCGGTCTTCTCCTCCGTCTCCAGCAGGGTGTCCTCCGCCCGGCGGACGATGTCCCACACGCCCTGGCGGGTGACACCGTTTTGCTCCGCGATCTCCTGGAGGGAGAGATCCTCGTTGTGGTGGAGATCATAGTACTCCCGCTGCTTTTCCGTCAGCAGTTCACCATAGAAGTCAAACAGCATCGTCCACTGTACGGTGTCTGCAGCCATGCGCCGCACCTCCCGGAGAGAAAAGTCCCGCACAAGATGGAATTATACGCCATGCAAGGGCGAGTGTCAAGTATTTTTCATTGGCAGAGATAAATAGAGATAAAAAATATAGGGTTGATCTTTGCCGCGGATATGTGTATACTATAGTAAGAAAGTAAGAATTTATTATCCATAAAGGAGTTGTCTTTTCATGTTAGCGGAACTGCGCCAAAAATCTCAAGTCACAATTCCAAAAGAAATCGTCTCAAACCTGGGTCTCCATGAGGGTGACAAGCTGGAGATTTTCGAAAAAGACGGCGCTATCTTTCTCACGCCTGTCGTGATCTATGACAAGCGGATGTTGGATGAGCTTCGCGGAGAGATTGCGGATGTAAAGGCCAAACTCGCGTCCGGAGAGCAGCCTGTCTTTGACAATGTGGAAGCGCTCTTTGCGAAACTGGAGGAGACCTGATGGTCTATCAGTTCACCTATACACCCCGCTTTCAAAAACACTTCCAGTCTCTGACGCAACCCGAGAAAAAGCAGTTGATGTCAAAGTTGAAGTTGTTGGCGGAGAACCCGCGCACCCGTCCCTGCGCACAAAACGGATTCAGGGTACTCTGGATTTGTACGAGTGCAGCATCAATATGGACGTTCGTATTATTTGGTATTACGAAGGGGAAGCAATGATTATTCTTGTGGATGTTGGGCACCACGATATATTAAAACAGTTTTAACACAGGGGCGGCTTCAGGCCACCCCTGTCTTTTTTTACAGGCCCAATTTCCTGTCCTTGCGCTCGTCCGCATGTTTTTGCAGAAAGGCCTCTGCGCCATTTCAATTATCTTTCCCCTTAGCTCTCCCCCGCATATTTTTCCATCCCCCGGAGAAACTGATAGATACAGATTTACAGGAGGAGACCATGGCAGAGAATAACCTGGGTATCACGGTCAGCGAAGAAAACCTGACAACCTACGGGGAGAACATAGCGCGGGGGCTGCACATTGACGGCGCCGTATCCGGCGCGCGGATCGCAAAAACGATCCTGTCGGCGCTGCGCTCCCTGCACACGATCACCGACCGCCTGACCGCCGAATATTCCGGCGCGAAAAAGCCGAGCGAGGCCGCCGAGTGGCTGCTGGACAACTGGTATCTGGCCCAGCGGGAGGGGCTGGGCGCGGCCCAGGAACTCCGGGGGGAGCGCCGCCTTCGCTCTGCAAACGGCAAGGCCGTCCTCCTGGAACTGGCGGACGCCCTCGTCCGCTCGGGGCACGGGAAGGTGACCGAATCACGCTTGGAACTCTTTCTGACCGGCTTTCAGCGGGCGCTCGTCCTCAGCCGGAGGGAACTGGGCCTGCTCATTCCGGCCGTGCGGGCCGCTCTGGCACTGCAACTGGCCGACGCCGCAAAGCGCCCCCTGGACGCCGAAAACGCGGGCCGGTTCATGGGCCGGTTCATCAGCAGCCTGCGTCTGCTCGGCAGTCTCGACCTCTCCGAACTGCTGGAAAAAGTCGACCACTCCGAGCAGATTCTACGCCGGGATCCCAGCGGCGTATATCCCCTCATGGACGAAAAGACCCGGGACAGTTACCGCCTCCGGGTCTCCAAACTCGCGAAACGGTACAAGACCTTTGAACACCTGATCGCCCAGCGGGTCTTGCGCCTGTCGGAGTCGGCCCGGGGGCCGGGGCGGCACGTGGGCTATTATCTCTTTGTAAAGCCTCTGGGGGACAGCGCAAAGCCCTCCAAGGGCGGGGGCTACATTTCGGCTAATGTGCTGCTGTCTCTCTTTTTCGCACTGCTCATCGGCTTTTTGCTGAGCAGTCCTCTCGCCGCGCTCTTTTTGCTGTTTCCGGTGTCGGAACTCGTCAAAAGCGGCATTGATTTTTTCTGCCTGCGCACAACGCCGCCCCGGCATATTCCGCGTCTGGAACTCTGTGGCGGCATCCCGGAGCAGGGGCGGACGCTCTGTGTCATCTCCG
The DNA here is from genome assembly GCA_009781925.1 of Bacillota bacterium. Lineage (GTDB taxonomy): Bacteria > Bacillota > Clostridia > Oscillospirales > Oscillospiraceae > WQUU01. The sequence goes on from WQUU01000077.1 coordinate 7,159, forward strand.
CACTCCTGACAAGCTCAGAGACCGGGAAACATCTCGCGTCCCGGCTGGAGGAATTTCGCCTCTCCAACCGGGACGCCGGGGCAAATCTGCTCTTTGGCATTTTGGCCGACCTGCCCGAGACAAAAGATTTGGGCGACGGCGCGGAGGACTGGATCGCCCCAGCCGTGGAGGCCGTGGAAGCCCTGAACAAGAAATACGGCGGCGGCTTTTACCTCTTCTGCCGGGATCGCGCGCCTTGCGGTAAAGTGTACCGCGGCTGGGAGCGCAAACGCGGTGCGATTCTGTCGCTGATGCGGTTGATAAGGACAGGTAACAATGAACAATTAACAATGAACAACGAAGCGCGTAAATTGGTGGGGATGCAAATCCGGGCGGGGAGCGCCCTGGGGCTGCGCGGCGTGCGCTACCTTCTCACTCTGGACGCGGACACCGCCCTCTCCCCCGGCTCGGCCCGGGAGCTCGTCGGGGCCATGCTGCATCCGCTCAACGCGCCGGTGATCGGACGGCGCGCTGGGGACGGCGTCGCGCCCTACAACCGCGTCGTCACCGCCGGGCGGGCGGTCATCCATCCGCGTATCGCCACGGAACTGAGCGCCGCCACAAGGAGCGGTTTCTCCCGGCTCTTCGCGGGCCAGGGGGGCCTCGACCCTTACGGCGGGGCCGTTGGAGAAGTTTATATGAGCCTCTTTGACCGGGGCGGTTTCGCCGGGAAGGGGATTCTGGACATCGACGCCTTTCTGTCCTGCATGGAGGGCCGTGTCCCGGAAAACGCCGTTCTCTCCCACGACGCCCTGGAGGGCGCGTATTTGCGCGGCGGCTATATGAGCGATGTGGAGCTCAGCGACGGTTTTCCCGGCACCGTCTCGGGTTACTACAAGCGCGCCCACCGCTGGGTACGGGGGGATTGGCAAAACGCCCCCTGGCTCTTCAAACGGGGCCGCGAGCTGTCGGACATCGATCGGTTTCGGCTCTTCGACAGCCTGCGCCGGAGTCTAATACCGCCTTTTACGTTTCTCGCGCTGCTGGGCGGATTTTTGCTGCCGTCTCTGGCCTGGGCCGCCGCTGCCGCGCTGCTCTGCTTTGCCTCCGAGCTTTTATTGGCGGTCGCAGACTCCATACTGCGGCCAGAAAAGGGGAGCCGGGTGCGCTACCACAGCGCGGTCATCCACGGCGTGGGCGGGGCGATTCTGCGCACGGCCGTGCGGCTGCTCCTGCTGCCCTATGAGGCCTGGGTCTGCGCCTCTGCGATTTTTCTGGCCCTGTGGCGGATGCTGGTCACGCACAAAAACCTCCTCTCCTGGCAGACCGCCGCACAGACAGAGACTGTCAAACAGCCCCTGCTCAGGCTCATCGGCGCGATGTGGCTGCCCGTACTCACGGGGATTTTGCTCTCCTGCTTCGCCCCCTCCATCGCGGGACGGGCCGCCGGGATTTTGTGGGCGCTGTCGCCGCTCTTCGCCTATTCCCTCAGCCTCCCGAAAAAACGGAGATTTCGCGTCTCCGGGGATGACCGGCAGTACTTGCTCAAAAATGCCGCCGAGATTTGGCGCTATTTCGAACAAAATTGCAGAGCAGAGGATCATTTTCTGCCGCCGGACAACTTTCAGGAACAGCCCCCCGTGGGCCTGGCGCACCGCACGTCCCCGACGAATATGGGGCTGTGCCTCCTCTCCGCCCTGGCCGCCCTGGATTTGGAACTGTGCTCGAAGCAGAGCGCCCTCGGCGTCGCCGAAAATCTACTCAGCACCATGGAGCGTATGCCCCTCTGGCACGGGCACTTCTACAACTGGTACGACACCCGCAGTTTAAAGCCCTTGCACCCCGCCTATGTCTCCACCGTGGACAGCGGGAATCTGGCCTGCTGCCTTGTGGCCCTGCGCGAGGGGTTGACCGAATTCGGCGAGGACATGCTTGCCGCCCGCGCGGACACGCTTTTAAGCGCCATGGACTTCTCCCCCCTCTATGACAGGCGCCGCAGGCTCTTTCACATCGGCCTGGATACCGACAGCGGAAAGGCCTCAGAGGGCTGGTACGACCTGCTGGCCAGCGAGGCGCGGCTAACGGGTTTTTACGCCATCGCAAAAGGCGACGTGGAGCGCCGTCACTGGCGGCGCTTGAGCCGCGTTCTAACGCAAAAGGACGGCTACCGGGGCATGGCCAGCTGGACCGGCACCATGTTTGAGTACCTCATGCCGGAGCTCCTCATGCCCTGTTATCGGCACAGTCTCTTATATGAGAGCGCGAAATTCTGCCTCTATGTCCAAAAGCGCCGCAGCTCGGAATGTGGAACGGCGCGATATGGGCATCGCGCCCCACAACCCTGGGGTATCTCCGAGAGCGCCTATTTCTCGCTCGACGGCTCCCTTTCCTACCGCTATAAGGCCCACGGCTGCGGGGCCCTGGCCCTCAAGCGCGGCATGGATCGGGAACTGGTGGTCTCTCCCTACTCGAGCTTTCTGGCGCTGGCGGTTGACCCCAGAGGGGTCATCAAGAATCTGCAAAAGCTCGAAGAATACGGCGCGCGGGGACGCTTCGGCTTCTGGGAAGCGGTAGACTATACCCCCGCCCGGCTGGTGGACGGAAAGCCGCAGGTGGTGCGCTGCGCCATGGCCCATCACTTGGGCATGAGCCTGCTCTCGGTGGCAAACTTGCTCTGCGACGGCAGCATTCAAAAGCGCTTCATGCGGGATCCCGCCATGCGGGCCCATGCCGGGCTTTTACAGGAAAAAGTCCCCGTAGGCGGCGTGCTCCTGCGCAAACAGGCTCTGGAGCCGCCGGAAAAGCCCCGGCGCGCCGCAGCTGAGCCCTGGAGCACCGCCGGAGAGGGGATCAATTTCGAGCGCCCGGCCAGGAGCCTGCTCTCCAACGGGGTTTATAATATTATGTTAACTTCAAATGGGGAAACTTCGGCGCATGCCGGCGAGATCCTCATCTACCGCTCCCCGGACGAATTTGAAGAGGGCGCGCGGCTGCATGTCCGGCGGGGAGAGGCTCTCACCCCCTTGCTCCCGGAGCGGCAGGGGAACACGGAGACCGCGTTTTCCTGGGTGCTGGGCGCCAAAACCTGTACCGTGACGGGGATTTCGCCACGGCTAAAGTCCAGTTGTTCCGTCTCGATTCCGGCGGCGCGGAGCGGGGAACTCCGCCGGGTGACACTGGAGGCCCTGGGCGAGGCGCAGGCGCTGGAGCTGTGCTTCTCCTTCGCGCCGGCGCTGTGCAAAGATAGCGATTACAGGAGCCATCCGGCTTTTTACGGTCTGGGCATCCAGACCTCACTGAAAGACGGAACGCTGCTCATCCGCCGCCTCGCGCGGGGCAAACTGCCGGAGCTCTGGCTGTGTCTGGCCTGCGACCGGCCCATGACGGCGGACTGCTCCGGCGCGCCGTTTCACAGGCGCAGCGGGACGCGCGACATTTCTCTGGGCTGGCAGAAAGCCTGTTCGGTGACGGCGTCGGCGGCGCTGACGCTCTCGCCTTCCGCGCCGGTTTCCGTCCGTTTCGCGCTGGCCCTGGGGGCGGACGCGGAGGAGGCCTATGCCGGCGCCCAGTGCATTTTGATGTTGAGCGAGGACGATTTGGGTGATCTGCCATCCGGCGCGGCGGCCATTTTGGGCATGGGTTTCCGGGAGGTCACCGAGAGCATGAAACTCCTGAGCGCGATTTTGGCGAAAACGCCGGAGCGCAAGCCGCAGTCCGAATCCGCCGAGGGCCGGGAGGGTCTGTGGCGCTTTGGCGTCTCCGGGGACTTCCCCATCCTCTGCGCGGAACTCTGCGGTTCCGACTACGCGAATTTCATACAGCGGCTCATCAGGCGGCACGCCCTGCTCACGGATTGCGGCTTTCGCTTTGACCTCGTATTTTTGACTGACGAAGGCGGGGATTACCACCGGCCCCGCTTTTCCGCTGTTTGGGAGACACTGCGCGGCCTAGGCCGGGAGTGGTCGGCGGGCGCGCGGGGCGGCGTCCACTGCGCCGACCACTCTCTGGGCGCGGATACGCTCCAAGCCCGCGCAGCACTGACGCTTCACACGGATACCGCGCTGCCGGATTATACGGCGGATAAAAATATTATGTCAACTAATATCGCCCATATTCCACAAAAATTCCCGGAATACCGCTGGTCGGAAAACAACGGATTTGAATTTTATGTCAACTATTCTCTGCCACCCCGTGCCTGGGGAATGATGCTCACAAACGGGGACTTCGGCTTTTTCGCCACGGATTGCGGCACGGGGCATATGTGGCTCAAAAATGCCCGGGAGGGCTTATTGAGCCGCTGGGATGGGGATCCATACGCCGTGGGCGGCACGGAATCGCTCACACTGACGCTTCACGGCGAATGCCGCTCTCTCTTTGCCGAACCGGGGGATACGGACTGTGTCGTGCGCTACGCCCCCGGCTGCGCGACTTGGGAAAAGACAGTCGCCGGAATACGGGTAAAAACCACCGCTTTTGTGCCGGACGGAGTCTGCGCACGGGTGCTGCTGATCGAGTGCGGCGACCCTGACGCGCAGGTCGCTTGGCATTGCAGCCTCGCGCTCCCGGGCGGTAATCCGGATTTTCATATCCTGCAGGAGCGCCGTACACTGGTCTGCGGCTGCGGGGAGGTTGACAAACTCCGCGCTCTTACAAACCCCGACACGGCCCGCGTCGCCCTCCTCGCCACTTGCGCGAAGTGGCAAAACCTCTGCGGAAAACTCAAAATCAGCACGCCGTCGGAGGCGCTGAACAGATATATCAATGGCTGGAGCGTTTATCAAACCCTGGCCTGCCGTATTCTGGGGCGGAGCTCAATCTATCAGAGCGGCGGGGCCTTCGGCTTCCGCGACCAGATCCAGGACGCGGTGAACCTGACCGCGGTCTCCCCCTCCCTCGCGCGCGCGCAAATTCTCTCCTGCGCGGCACATCAGTACGAGGAGGGGGACGTGCTCCACTGGTGGCACAATTCGGAGGCCGGCTGCAAAGGCGTGCGCACCCGTTGCTCGGACGATCTGCTCTGGCTTCCCTGGGCGCTGTGTGAGTATCTGGAGAAGACGGGCGACCGCTCTGTTTTGGGGGAGCGCGTGCCCTATCTGCAAAGCGAACCCCTGGGCGAGCGCGAGGGGGATCGCTATGAGAGCCCTGAGCCCTCGGAACGCGCGGAGGACGTTTTATCCCACTGTAAGCGCGCCCTCGACCTCATACTGTCGCGCGGCGGCGGGGAACACGGCCTCTTGCTCATGGGCGCGGGGGACTGGAATGACGGCTTTGACCGGGTCGGCAAGGAGGGCAAGGGCGAGAGCGTCTGGCTCAGCTGGTTTTTCGCCCATACGGCGGCGCGTTTCGGCGAACTGCTGCGGCAAATCGGCGACCCGGAGGCTCCGCGCTTCGCCGAGGTTTCCCGGCAAATCGGTCAGGCCGCAAACAACGCCTGGGACGGGGCATGGTATCTGCGGGGCACGTTTGACGACGGACAACTCCTGGGCTCGGCGAAAGAGGCTTGCTGCCAGATCGACTCCATCTCCCAGAGTTTTTCCGCGTTCTGCAAGGAGGCCAGCCCGGAGCGGAGACTCCTGGCCCTGGACTCCGCGCTCGACCGGCTCTTTGAGCGGGAAAGGGGCATTGTGCGCCTCTTTGACCCCCCCTTTGCGGATACGGGCTCAAAACCCGGCTATATCGAGAGCTACGGCCCCGGTTTCCGGGAAAACGGCGGTCAGTACACCCATGCGGCCATTTGGCTCGGCATGGCGCTGCTGAAAGAGGGCCGGACGGATGAGGGGCTCGAGATTCTGGAAGCTCTGCTGCCGGAGAACCACGATCCGAAAATTTACGGCGCGGAGCCCTTTGTGCTGGCGGCGGACGTCTACACCGCCCCCGGCCAGGAGGGCGTCGCGGGCTGGAGCTGGTACACCGGCTCCTCCGGCTGGTATTTCCGCGTAGTCATGGAGTATCTGCTGGGGCTGCGGCCCCGGAACGGGCGGCTCTATATCGAGCCGAAGCTGCCGAGCGCGTGGCCAGGCTATGAGGCGACCTGGCGGGACGGCGTGGGGACGGAGTATACGATCGCGGTCAGCCGCGAGGGGATTTTGGTCAACGGACAGTCTTATGATGAGAAAGGGCTGGCGATGTAGATTTTCGTCATGACCGGATGATTTTTGTGGAACAACCTCCGTTATCGCGCGTCTAATCCCACGAGAATAACCGGAGGGGGTATCCGCAACCATGAAAAAACGAACCACGAAAAAAATTCTTTCCATCTTGCTTGCCGCGTCAATCCTGCTGGGCGCAGCGGGCTGCGCGGCCGCGCGCGCCGCCGACCTGATGGGCGGCGTCTCGCCCAATCCCGTAAATGGCAGGCAGGCCGACGCCACTTTTACCGAAAGCATGGCGGATTTCTCGATCAAATTGTTCAAAAGCGGTATCACCGACAAGGAAAATTCCCTGATCTCGCCGCTGTCGGTGACCCTCGCGCTGGCGATGGCCGCCAACGGCGCAAACGGCGAAACGCGGACGCAGATGGAAACTCTGCTCGGCGGCGGCATCCCGCTCCCCGCGCTCAACGAATATCTGTACAGCTACGCCAAGGGTCTGCCGAATACGGAGCAGGCGAAGCTGACGACCGCCAACGCGATCTGGTTTTGCGACGACAAAAACAGATTGCGGGTGGAGCCCGATTTCCTGCAAAAAAACGCCGACTATTACGGCGCGGCGGCCTTTCAATCCGCCTTTGACGCGCAGACCGTAAAAGAGATCAACAGCTGGGTCAAGACAAACACCAACGGGATGATCGATTCGATCCTCGATAAAATCGACCCGGCTGAGCTCATGTACCTCATCAACGCCGTGGCGTTCGACGCGAAGTGGCAAAATGTCTATTACAAGGAGAGCATCGAGAGCGGCGGTTTCACGGATATTGACGGCGCGATCCAAAGCGCGGACTTCATGTATTCGGCGGAGGATCAATACCTCGACGACGGCATGGCGACGGGCTTTGTCAAGCCCTACGCCGGAGGCGGCTACAGTTTTGTGGCGCTGCTCCCCAATGAAGGCGTCTCCATTGAGGATTACATCGCTTCCCTCAGCGGCAGCGGCTTTTTGGAGACGCTGCACAGCGCGCGGAGCGTGACCGTAAACGCGTATTTGCCGAAGTTTTCGTATGACTATGAGGTGACAATGAACGACGCGCTCATCGGGCTCGGCATCCCCGACGCCTTTAATCCCGATATAGCCGATTTCAGTAAGATGGGGACTTCGCCGGAGGGGCCGCTCTATATCGGCAAGGTTCTGCACAAGACCTTCATCTCGGTGGACGAGCTCGGGACAAAAGCCGGGGCGGTCACAATCGTGGCTATGGATGCCGGCGCCGCTGCGCCGACGGAGGAGCCCAAGACCGTGCGGCTCAACAGGCCGTTTGTGTACGCGATCGTCGACAACGCGACAAATCTCCCCGTGTTTCTCGGCACGGTCATGCGCGTGGGATAAAAGGGCGGCAACGCGGTTTTACAAAGAATTTGCGTTTTATCTTTCTTTTTGGCAAAATTTATGGTATGATATGAGGACAAATGCGAAGATAGGTGTGTTTTATGGAGACGACCGTCATCGAGCTGGCGCGGGATGTGACCCTCATGTGCCTGACCTCCGACAAGTTCAAGACCGGTTGCTTGAGCGCGACGCTGCTCACGCAGCTGGGCTGGGAATTTGCATCGCAAAACGCCCTGATCCCCTCCGTCCTGCGCCGGGGGACGCGAAGCTATCCGGACATGGAGCGCCTGAACGCCCGCCTGGACGAGCTCTACGGCGCGAGTATCGAGCCCCTTGTGCGCAAAAAGGGCGAGATCCAGTGTCTGGGCTTCTTTGCCTCTTTCGCGGACGACGCGTTCGTGCCGGAGGGCGGCGTGCTGGACAGTACGGCGGAGCTGCTGTGCGAAATGCTGCTCTCCCCGAATCTGCGGGGCGGGCTGTTTTTGCCAGAGTATGTCCAGAGCGAAAAGGAAAAGCAGCTGGAGCTTTTGCGCGCGCGGGTCAACGATAAACTGCACTACGCCGGCGAGCGGCTCTTTGAGCTCATGTGCTTCGCAGAGGACTACGCGGTCTACCCCTTTGGCGACGAGGAGAGTACCGCGGCGATCACCTATCAAAAACTCACCCGCCGCTACCACGCCCTCCTGTCCGAGTCCCCGCTCCTGTTTTTCTACTGCGGCAGCGCGCGGCCCGAGCGCCTGGCCGAAATTCTGCGGAAAGCCCTCCTGACGCTGCCCAGGGCGGAGCCGAATCTGGAGCTCGGCACGGAAGTCCGCCTGAACGCCTATGAGAGCGCGCCCAGGGTCTTCACGGAGGAGATGGATGTGACCCAGGGCAAGCTCAACATCGGTTTTCGGCTGGGGGATGTG
>WQUU01000078.1 GCA_009781925.1 Bacillota bacterium
GGGCATCGGCTACAGCGGCGTCCTGCGCGTTTTTGCCGGGCACTATGACGAGATCATCGTCCCCGGCATACTGGCGCTCATCGCCGCGATTGTCTCCGTTGCCGTGACGGAGGGTTTATACTGGTACACCCGGACAAAGGCGAAAAAAATCAACTCCGGCGCCCTCATGGCCGACGCCTGGCACCACCGTTTCGCCGTGGTGCCGTCGGTCATCGCCTTGATCGGCATCGCGGGCGCGATGCTCGGCGTCCGAATCCTGGAGCCCATCGCCAGCGTTATCATCTGCCTGTTCATTCTGAAGTCCGCGCTCAGCATCTTCCTCGGGGCCATCGCCAAGCTGACAGACCGGGCCGCCGACGACGCGACGGTGGAGGAGCTCCGCGGCCTCATCACGGAGCAGGAGGGCGTGCTGTCCATCGATACGCTCCGCACGCGGATGTTCGACCATGAACTCTACATCGACGCGGAGATCGGCGTGAACGGCGACCTCAACCTCCGGGCGGGGCACCGGATCGCCCGCACGGTGCGCGAGGCCGTCGAGGCGGAAATTCCGAAGGTGAGGCGCTGCGCGGTGCATGTGATCCCGGCGGAGAAGGCGGGGGAAGAACAAGCGGAAGAGATGCCAAAGTGACCTCTGTCACCCCACAAACTCCCCATTGACATTTCCCCTCCCATCCCGTACAATAGCCTCGCGAGTAAGCCGAGCGGCCGCGGGCACGAGGCGAAAGCCTGTGCGTGAGGAAAGTCCGGGCTCCACAGGGCAAGGATAGCGGGTAACGCCCGCCGAAGGCGACTTCAGGACAAGTGCAACAGAGATATACCGCCGTGTTGGCAGGCCTCCCCGGGTTTGCGCCGGCGCGGTAAGGGTGGAAAGGCGAGGTAAGAGCTCACCCGCCGGATGGGGACATGCCGGCGCTGTAAACTCTATCCGGAGCAACACCGCGGAGGGGACACATGGCCTGCCCGGCCGTCCCCGGGAGGTGGCTGGAGCGCGGCGGCGACGCCGCGCCTAGATAGATGGCCGTTTAAGACAGAACCCGGCTTACAGACTTGCTCGCAACATGAAAAAGGGGCCGTAGCAAAACGCAAGAACGGGGCGTCCGGGAGGCCGCCCTCTACAATATGTGCTGCACGATGCAAATACAGCCACATGATGTAGGGGTCGGCGTCCTCGACGACCCGTTTTGCTGCAACCCCTTTTTGAGAAAGGGATGAATCCATTGGGCGCTGACACGCTGACTTTGCAGGACAACTGGCTGGCGCTGCTTCGGCGCTGCGTCCTTTTTGTGTTCGGCTTCGGCCTTCTGGCGCACGCCTACTGCTATCTGAACCCGATTTTTTCCCATGACGCGCTGTATACGCTGTCCGCCGCCCATGACAACGCCTGGCAGATCGAGCTCGGCCGCTGGGCGCAGCCGATTTACCGCGCGCTGCGCGCGCCCGTCACGGCGCCGTGGCTGATCGGCTGTATCAGCCTGTTTTTCCTGTCGCTGGTCTCGTTTTTCACGATCAGAATCCTCGGACTCCGCAGCGCAGCGCTCCGCGTTCTGGCCTGCGGTCTGCTGACCTGTTATATGACCGTGACAATTGTGAACGCGTCGTATCTGTCCTGGGCGGACATGTTCATGCTGGCGCTGGCGCTGTGCTGCGCCGGGGTGTTTTTGCTGAAACGGTTCAAATTCGGCTTTCTGGGCGGCGCTCTCTGCCTGGCCGTCGCCCTGGCGCTGTATCAGCCCTATCTCTCCGTGGCCGTAGGGCTCGTCCTGTTGCTGCTCATAAAAATGGCGCTTGAAAAAAAGTCCATGCGCGCGGTGTTCACCGTCGCATGGAAAGGGCTCGCGATGGGCGCGCTGGCGTGGATTTTGTATTGGATCGGGCAACAGATCAGCCTCGGGGTCACGGGCCTCACGCTGACAGACTCTTATAATTCCATCGCAGGTATTTGGAACTTTTCCGGACACGCGCGGCTGCAGCTGTTTATCGACACGTACCGGACGTTTTTCAGCTCCTTTTTCAGCGCCGGCGGCTATAACGTCCCGGCCGCCGTGGCGGTCAATGTCCTCATAGCCACCGTAACACTTGCCGCGCTTGCCGCCGCCGCTCATCGGAACCGCCTGCGCGCCGCGCATATCGCCGTGCTTCTTGCCGCGCTTGTCCTGCTGCCATTTGGCCTGAACTTGGCCTATTTCATGTCGAAGGCGGCGGAACACGACGTCATGAAATACGCGTTTGTGCTGCTGTATTTGCTGGCGCTTTTCGCGGCGGACAAGTTTATCTTCCGTGAAAACCCGGAAAGTTCAGCGCCGAAAGAGACCCGGCGCGGCGCGTATCGCATCGCGCAAATCGCCGTATGCCTGCTCATGGCGCTTATCATCGGCAACGGCGTGATCTATGCCAACGGCGCGTATCTCAAAAAAGACTTGGAGTACCAGGCCACGCTGTCCGTGATGACGCGCGTCGCCGACAGGCTCGAACAGACCGAGGGCTATGTCGCGGGGCAGACGCAGGTGCTTTTCATCGGCCTGCCGCCGGAGATAACAAGGACGGGCTTTGCGCGCTATGCGGACGCGACCGGTCTCAGCAACAACCGCAGCCTCACCTATGACGAGATATACCCGTACTATTTTGAACAGGTGATGGGGCGCGAGATCAACATCACATTCGGGTTGCCTGCGGACACGGCGGATAATCAGGCGGCGATTGAGCGGATGCCCGCCTTCCCCGGCTCGGGCTGCTGCGCCTATGTGGACGGCGTGCTGGTGGTGAAGATGGAATAAAATGACCGAATACGGATAATCCGCCCCGCCAAATTTATCTAAAATTTGTCAGATTAGATATTTACAAAACGCGAAAACTCAAGTATAATGTCTGGTGGCAGAAATGAAATGTCAATATTTTTAGGAGGTTTTTTACTGTGAAAATAAGAGTCGCGATCAACGGTTTCGGGCGCATCGGCAGACTGGTATTCCGCGCTGGGCTGGAGCACGAGGAAATCGAATTTGTTGCCCTCAACGACCTGCTCACGCCGGACTACATGGCCTATATGCTCAAGTACGATAGCATCCACGGCCGCTTCGACGGCGAGATCAGCTCCACGGACAAGAGCATCATCGTGAATGGAAAAGAGTACCTCACATTCTCCGAGAAGGATCCGTCCAAGCTGCCTTGGGGCGATCTGGGCGTGGATTTTGTCGTCGAGTCCACCGGGCTGTTCACGACGATGGAAAAAGCCGGCGGACATCTCACCGCCGGCGCCAAGAAAGTCATCATCTCCGCGCCGTCGGCGGACGCCCCCATGTTTGTCATGGGCGTGAATGAGGACACTTACGACAAGTCCATGAACATCGTCTCCAACGCCTCCTGCACCACAAACTGCCTGGCGCCGCTGGCCAAGGTGATCCACGACGAGTTCGGCATTGTCTCCGGTCTCATGACTACGGTGCACTCCACCACCGCCACCCAGCGCACGGTAGACGGCCCCTCCGCAAAGGACTGGCGCGGCGGTCGCGCGGCCTCCGGCAACATCATCCCCAGCTCCACCGGCGCAGCCAAGGCCGTGGGCAAGGTCATCCCGAGCCTCAACGGCAAGCTCACCGGCATGTCCATGCGCGTGCCGACCCTAGACGTCTCCATTGTGGATTTGACCGTCAATCTCGCCACGCCCACCACCTATGCCGCGATTTGCGCGGCCATTAAAAAGGCCTCCGAGGGCGCGCTCAAGGGCATCATGAGCTACACGGACGAGGCGGTCGTCTCCTCCGACTTTATCGGTGATTCCCACACCTGCATCTTTGACGCTGAGGCCGGGATCATGCTCAACGACACCTTCTGCAAGCTCGTTGCCTGGTACGACAACGAGTGGGGTTATTCCTGCAAGACTGTGGATCAGATCGTCCACATGGCCAAGATGGGCTAAAGAAAACAAGAACAAAAAGCGGTGGGGGCAAACCTTGTGTTTGCCCCTTTTCCGCAGAATGCCATAAACTTTTGGTTGACAATCCGCCCAATTCTGCTATAATACTTTTGCGCTGTGTTCTTCTTTTGCGAGAGTGCTGGAACAGGTAGACAGGCACGTTTGAGGGGCGTGTGCCAACAGGCGTGGGAGTTCAAGTCTCCTCTCTCGCACCATATTAGTACGGCACTAATGATACAATGCCGTACACTGAAAGCCTGCAGGAATGCGGGCTTTCAGTGTTTTTATGTCCTGGCCCAGGCAATTTCAGAGCCTGTGCTTGTACATAAAATGAGCCACCTCCGGTAACTGATGCATCGGGTTTTTCGATTTTTGCACCGTTCATCTTGCCAAGCCGAATTTTTTTGCACCAGCGCCCTCGAAAGCGCCCTATAGACATGAACCATCTCACAAAACGATCCGTACCTGATGCATCAACTCACAAAAGGGTCGCGCCCGTGATATAATCGGCTGTATGATAAAAGTTCCCATATCAGAATATCCGACCAATCGTACCTGGGATGAGAAATCTTTCATAGCTCCGAATATTCCCGGAGGTCATACTGGTCTGTTAACCTCCCTCAGAAAGATTTTGACCAGCGTAAAAGAGAACTGTCCGCCAAAGCAAGTCATTTCTTTCAGTGGCAGCGACAGTAAACGAACCCTTACTCAGTTATGCCTGATACTTCAGCCGTCCGGTCTCGTTACAAAAACTCCGGGCGGGTATAAGATTTCATCTGAATCGGAGCGCTGGCTAGAATCCGGAGATGACCTGTATTTAGCGGCCTTTTTCTGCGCTAATATTAAATTCTTTGCAGAGATTCTGCTCAATCTGAATACATCGCTTATGATAAACGAGCTACAACGGATTGCGGCTCGAGAATATGGTCTTGTTTGGAAAACAAAAATACCGGTCTATAACCGGCTCGTTTGGTTAAGAAATTTTGGATTAATTCGTTATGACGAAGCAACACATAAGTATTGCTTGTTGCTGAAACCCGCATGAATGCAGGATTTTTTTATGTCCCTTATGAGGGTTCGCACCAAAACCCGAAAATCCGAACTCTCCCCGAATGGTACAGATCGGGGAAGCGTTCGGATTTTTGGTGTATTTCTAAGCCTATACTGCAAAATGATAATAGAACTTGTTACCAAAACGCCTATGCAGTGCAATATCGAACTGATAATAATTCTTGTTATATCTATACTCACCAAAATAGGCGTGGGCAACGAAAAAGAGGCAGCGGTATCTTCGTGATACCGCCGCCTCTTTTATCCTTAAACTTTACTCGTCACCCTTTTTTCTAAAAGCTCCCTGTTTTTCATTTTCCATTCCTCAAATTCCCGTTTCCCATTCTCGCTCTCGAAAAACCGCTGGATTTCCGGGAATAGGACACGGGCAAGAGATTCAATCTCATGTGGGGGAATCCCCGTCCCGTGGTCATTGAGCTTTTTCTTTGCCATTTTATTCCTTTCTCTATTCAATATTAAATTTTCAAGGTACACCTGTGAATTTACCTACCGCTCACCCCACTCTCTCTTTTTCGGCTGGTGCTGGGCCTGCTGGTGCCTCAGCGAGGCTACGGCATCTCGGCGGATGTCCTCCGGGATGGCGTTGTAGATTTCTTTTAGCCGGTCGTAATTTAGCCGTAGCTGATAGGCGTCCAGACGCTCTCTAATGCCGATCTTGCTGTCCTCGACCTCTTTCCTCAAAGAAGCGTTTGCCCGCTCCTGCCGCTCAAATTCGGCCTTATAGCGCCGGATGGTTCCCAGGTAGTCCTCCATCTTCGGGATGAACCGCTGTATCATGGGGATTAGCTCGTCCCGCTTCTTTCTGGCATTCAACGGATTAATGTTGGTCAACGTCTCCTGAATCCGTTCCGCCTGCTTGGTCAGGTCAATCGCTTGCTTGAATACCCGCGTGGGGATGTGCCGCCGCCCGGTCATACTGACGCTCTCGCCGCGTTCAAGCTCCGGGTATCCCTTGACCATATACTTCCAGAAGTCGTCCTGCCATTTCACCAGACTGGCCCGGTTGCCGAGGATGTCTTTGGCCGACAAACGCCCATCCTGGGTGATGGGCGTGAAGCAGAGGTGCATATGTGGCGTCCGCTCGTCCATGTGAACGACTGCCGAGAATATGTTGCCCTGACCTACCTTTTGTAACTGTCAAGTAAAAGTGGGCCAGAATTGGCAAAGAAAAATCCCCCGGGTCCAGTCAAAAAATATATTGCCTGTGGGCGATACGCCAGGAATCGTCGTTGAAGTCGAGGACCTGGCATTTGTGCGTCAGGCGGTCCAGAAGCGCGGTAGCGAGGACGGGATCGCCCAGGAGCTCGGCCCAGCCCTCAAAACCCTTATTGGAGGTAATGACGACAGAGGCGGCCTCATAGAGCTGGGAGATCAGGCCGAAGAAGAGATTGGCCTCGGTTCTGGAGACAGGGAGATAGCCGACCTCGTCGATGATGACGAGATCACACTTGGCGATCCAGCGGAAGCGGTTGGCGCTCTTGACGGAGATCTCCTGGGTTTTGAGGATGTGCATGAGGCCGTCCATGGTGGCGAAGAAGACTTTGTAGCCCTGGCGGACCGCCTTGTTGGCGATGGCAAGCGCGACATGAGTCTTGCCGGTTCCAGGGGGACCAATGAGGACCAGGTTAAAGGCGGAATCCAGCCATTCAAGGCGGGCGAGGGTACTCAGTTGCTCCCTGGAGACACCTTTTTGGAAGTTGGTGTCGAACTCCTCAAAGCTCTTATAAGCAGGAAGTCTGGCCTGTTTGATGCGCTCGGCCTCAGCGTGCTTGTCTCGGGACTCCATTTCCGAGCGGAGCACGGAGAGCAAAAAGGCT
>WQUU01000079.1 GCA_009781925.1 Bacillota bacterium
CCTTGGCTCGCCGGTTGTAAATCTCAGCAACACGCCTGTCACTACGGATGACAGCAGCGCCTCAGTCACATATACCGGGTCGTGGTCGACATGGAACGACGCATGGGATTACAGAACCACTGAGCACAATAGCAGCGTAACAGGCGATACCGTACAATACAACTTTACTGGCTCATCTATTAAATGGATCGGCGCGAAGTATTATACTTATGGCAACGCCGATGTGTATATCGACGGTGCATTCATTGGAACGGTAGACTGTTATAGTCCGACAAAACTTTATCAGCAGGTTCTCTTTAGTAAAACCGGGCTGTCCAATGCATCGCACACAATCAAGATCGTAGTGAAAGGGACAAAGAACGTCTCCTCGTCGGGCTATAATGTCGGTATTGACGCGTTCACCAGCCGATTTGACTACACGCCTGCCTTTACGGATGATTCCAGCGCTTCGGTCGCTTACAATGGGTCGTGGTCAACATGGAATGACGCATCGGATTATTTGACTACTGAACACAACAGCAACGTGACGGGAGACTTCGTGCAATACACCTTCACTGGCACATCTGTTGAGTGGATCGGCGCGAAATTCAATACTTACGGAAACGCCGACGTGTATATCGACGGCAGCTATGCAGGGACTGTGGATTGTTATAATTCGTCGAAACTCTGCCAGCAGATACTCTTCCGAGAAACCGGGCTGTCCAATACGTCGCACACAATCAAGATCGTGGTGAAGGGGACAAAGAACGACTCGTCGTCGGGCTACTATGTCGATATTGACGCTTTCACCAGCGGGTACGCCACCATATCGGCCATTACTGATGACTGCACCGCGGAGATCGGATACTATGGTTATTGGCCGGCATGGAATGATCCGTCTGATTATATGACGACGGAACACAATAATAACGTGGCAGGGAGCTACGTACAATATAGCTTTACCGGCTCGTCCATTGAGTGGATCGGTGCAAAATATAATACTTATGGCAGCGCCGATGTATATATTGACGGAAACTATGTAGGGTCTGTTGATTGTTACAATTCGTCGAAACTTTGCCAGCAGGTTCTCTTTAGCAGAGCGGGATTGGCATACGGGCCGCATTCAATATCAGTTTATGTTTATGGACCGAAGAACCCGCGTTCGACAGATTACTATGTCGATATTGACGCATTTATCGTGACCTGAGAATGCAGGTCAATCATAACAATATTTTTTAAGCCATAACCAGGCAAACATCAAAGGGCTTTCCTTTGGAATGGAAGGTCCTTTGATGTTTACAATTGTCTAAAACAGATTCAACATGCTCTATATCCTATATTAAACGGAGGCATATATGACGTCCTGCGAGCTTGTAAAAAAGACCATCAAAGGTGAGAATCCCGGACGTACGCCCGTATACGGTTGGGTAGGCGGAAATCCAGGCATCTCCGGCGCGATAACGGAGCGCTTCGGCAGCGTCGCGGCATTTGAGGATCATTACGGGTTTGATATGGCGCACATCTTCGGTGGCCCGGAACCGTATGATATGGACGCTGTCGCGGAGATCGCCGCGTCGGAGGGAGAAGTGACGCCAGCGGCGCTGCTGGAACTGCCGTTGAGACCTGTCAGCGACATGGCTGATTACGCTGACGCGCGGGAAACGCTCACCCATCACAAAAGGCGTGACCGCTTCTGTTATATCCAGACGCCGGGCATTTTCGAATGCCTGAATGTGCCGTTCGGCATTGAGAACCATCTGTGCTGGCTTGCCATGTATCCCGACGAGCTTAAAGAGGTGTATCGCCGTCAGGCCGAATGGAATATTCAGTTCGCGCTGAACATGGCAGAACTCGGCATGGATATGATCCATGTTTCGGACGACTGGGGTGCGCAGAATAACCTGATGTTCAGCTTCGAAATGTGGAAAGAGCTGATCTATCCAAACCATAAGCGGGTTGTGTCGGCGGTCAAAGAAAAGACGGGCGGAATGCCTGTAAGTCTCCACTCTGACGGTGATATAAACGCCGTGACCGACTATCTCGCCGATATTGGCTACAACGCGGTGCATCCGTGGCAGGAATCCGCTAATATGTCCTACGACACTTACATGGCCAAATATAGCGAGAAGTTTGCGATACTTGGCGGCCTGTGCATACAGACCACGCTCGGGTTCGGCGATTACACAAGGCTTGAAAACGAGATCCGACGCGTTTTCGCCCTGCTGAAGGGTAAACGCTGGATGTTCTGTACCACTCACTTTGTCCAGGATCATTGCTCGGTGGACGAGCTTGTCTTCGCCTATGATCTGGCGGTGAAGCTGGCGAGAGAGTAATCAGGAAAAACCCGACCATGAATAGAGGGAGTAATGATCATGACCAACTGGATGCAAGAGGCTCGTTGGTGCGGCATGCCACATGCCGCACGCCGCAAAGGCGGTGTTCAGATCGAGCGGGCCTATTTTCGCAGGGAATTCGAGGGCTGCACCGCTGAGCGCCTGACGCTGAAACTCACCGCTGTTGACCGTTATCGCCTGTACATAAACGGCGTCCCCGCGCACGCGGGGCCCGCACGCGGCGACCGATACCGCCAGTTCGTCGATACAATCGATCTGACGCCGTTTTTATCTGATGGGATCAATATACTTGCTGCGGTTGTCACAAGTTATGTCCCACCGGAGGCAATTCGAAAAATCCCGGAAGAAACAGACGAACCGTCGCCGGGACCGGTAGCAATCATGTCGCGCGCAGGCGGGGCGCTGCTGCTGGCCTTCTGCCCGGAGCGGCCCGAGCTTTCCTCACACGAACCGGGATGGAAGATTTGCGCGGACAACTCGGTCACTTTCAAGCGTAATATTGCGAGTGGATTCACTGCGCCGACAGAGATTTTGGACATGTCGCGGTATCCTGCTGGCTGGGACATGGCAGGATTTGATGACAGCGCGTGGCTGACGCCTGATCTACTGTGGCCTGCCGCGAACAATTTCTACGGTGAGCTTCCGCCGTTTCCGCTGCACGAGCGCCCGATCCCCCTCCTGTATCACGAGCGGCGGGATTTTGAGCGCGCGATGCCGCCGCAAACCGTTCCGGCGCGTACGCACACAGCGCTGATTCTTGACGCCGGCGAACTGCTGTGCGGATATTTCCACGCTACAACGGAGGGTGGTACTGGCGCAAAACTCACATTCACCTATGCGGAGAGCTACGTCGGCGAGGATGGACACAAAGCCGACCGCAGTGACCCCGGCGGCGTGATTATCGGCAAGTCCGATACACTGTTGCCATCTGGCGGCGTCAGCGCGTTTGATCGGCAGGAAATGCTCGCGATGCGTTTTGTCCGCATTGACATTGAAACGGCGGACGAGCCGGTGACGCTCATCGAGGCGCATATGCTTACCGCCGGGTATCCGCTCGAAGCAATCACGCGCATTGAACCGGCGGAACCATGGATGGGCGCGCTTTGGGACATCAGTCTGCGCACGCTGCGCCGCTGTATGTTCGAGACATATATGGACTGCCCATATTACGAGCAGTTACAATACACGCAGGATTCGCGCCTGCAGATGCTATTCACCTACCGCGTATCCGGAGATACGCGCATGGCATTGCGTACAATTGAGGATTATCACGCGTCATTGCTGCCGGAGGGGATCATGCAGTCGCGGTATCCGTGCCAGATCACGCAGGTGATCGAGCCGTTCGCGCTGCACTGGATTTTCATGCTGGAGGACTATTACTGGCAGACGGCTGATCTTGATACGATCCGGCGTTACCGGCCCAGCATGGACGCCGTACTCGGCTGGTTTGAGCGGCGGCTGACGCGGGACGGCCTCGTGGGCCGTCTGGCCTATTGGCCGTTTCTTGACTGGGTGGATGGCTGGCCATATGGTGATCCGCCCGCCGCGCTGGAGGAGGGCGGCGTCGCGTCCGTGTTCAGTATGGTGTACGCGATGGCGCTGGACGCCGCCGCGCGGCTGACGCGCGCCACCGGCCGCCCCGGTACCGCCGATGAATACACCGCTCGCGCGGATGCCGTTCGTGCGGCCGTGAATCAGTATTGCTATTCCGAGGAGCGGGACGTGTATCTGGACGGACCCGGTCGGGAAGAACTATCGCAACATGCACAGATATTCGCCGTATTGTCCGGCTGCGCAAGTAGCGAGCAAGCAAAATCGATTCTCACCCGCGCGCTGGATGATGAAGCGATGGCGCGATGCACATTCACAATGCAGTATTATTTCTTCCGCGCGTTGGAATCGGCAGGTATGTATGAGCGCACACGAGAACTATGGGATCCGTATATATCGCTGCTTTCACAGAACCTCACCACGATTCCAGAATGGCTGACGGAGCCGCGCAGTGATTGCCACGCGTGGGGAGCATTGGCGCTGTACGAATTCCCGGCGCATCTGCTCGGGGTACGTCCTGACGCGCCCGGATGGGAATTGATTCGGATCGAACCGCAGGCACAATGGCTGCCGTCATTATCGGGGAGTGTGGTCACGCCGAAGGGCGTTGTAACCGCCGCGTATGCGCGAACAGAAAAAGGTATACGGCTGCATGGAGCATCACCGGAGGGTGTGCCCCTCAAGCTGTGCGCGAATAGCCGCGAAAGGCTCCTTCCCACGGGCGGCACCTTCGATGAGACATTGTAAATGAATCAAACCTTTGCTGATCATAATTTGATGTAAAAACCTGTTGACATCATACAAAAACTTTTAGGAGAATTTTGACCATGATTCATTTTACACCTAAAACGTTCACTCACAATCAAACGGCGGAAATATTAGCCGAACTTAACATCGCAGCTGCGCCTGACGGTTTGAACCTCATCGCCATTCTCGATGAAAGTGTCGGGGGCCTCGATATTACGCAAGAGAAAAATACGGTTACCGTGCGGTATGACAAACCTGTATATCTGTATCGTGCGCTCGGCTTGATCTCCGAGCAGCGTGAGCCGGAATTTCATATTTCTGAATCCGCCCGGTTCAACACAAACGGCGTCATGGTTGACTGCTCCCGAAATGCCGTGCCGAGACCGGAGACGCTTCGCAAGCTGATCCGCATCCTCGCGCTGATGGGGATGGATACTCTCATGCTGTATACGGAGGATACCTACGAACTTCCGGATGAACCCTACTTTGGATATATGCGCGGGCGGTATACGCAAGAGGAATTGCGTTCCCTGGACGAATACGCGATGGGCTTTGGTGTGGAGCTCGTACCCTGTATCCAAACACTGGCCCATGTAAACGCGGCCCTGCAATGGCCCGTGTATCACCCAATCACCGATATCGGAGATATTTTGCTGGTTGACGCCCCCGCGACATATGCTCTAATTGAAAAAATGATCTCTGCCTGCCGAAGCGCCTTCAACTCCCGCCGTATCCATGTGGGGATGGACGAGGCGCAGCTGCTGGGCCGGGGAAAATATTACGAACTGCATGGGGACAGCGACCGGTTCGCGCTCATGAGCCGGCATCTGAACGAGGTGGTGGCACTTTGTCAGAAATATAATTTTGAGCCGATGATTTGGAGCGATATGTTCTTCCGTCTGGCAAACCACGGGGAGTATACCTGTGACAGTCCCATCCCGCCTTCAGCGGTAAAAAGTATTCCAAAGGATGTCGCCCTTGTCTATTGGGATTATTATCAGGACGAAGCGGCCATATATGACAGGATGCTTAAAGCACATTTGGCGCTACCTTGCCCTACGATTTTTACTGGAGGCGCGTGGAAGTGGCGCGGTTATCTTCCGCTGCTGCAAATGAGCATTCGCCGCACAAAAATGGCGCTGGCAAGCTGCGTGGAAAACGGTGTTAGAGATGTATTCACCACAGCCTGGGGTGATAACGGCGCGGACGCTGGCCTATTCTCCATCTTGCCTGTGCTGCAGACGCAGGCTGAACTCGGCTTTCGCGATGAGTTGAGCGATACGGAGTTATCCCAGAGGTTAAAAACTTGTACGGGCATTGAGCTTGCGGATTTTCTACAGCTAGACGCGGCCTCGTTGTTCCCAGAGCAAGGCGATTTCTCTGACCCGCACAAGGGCTTGTTGTTTCAAGATGTACTTTTGGGGCTGCTGGATCACCATATCCCCAAGGACACGGTAGCACGGTACGGAGAATGGAGCGAGCGGCTTTCTTCTATTGTACAAACCTCTGGCGCTTACCGCTATTTGTTTGAAACTGCGGAGGCGCTTACCCAAGTTTTAATCCTAAAGGCAGAGCTGGGTGTAAAGATTAAATCCGCATATGACAGCGGGGACAAAGCGTATCTCAAAAAAGTGGCGGAGGAGATTCTGCCTCAATTGATCACGCGGGTGGAGACATTCCGCGACCGAATGGAAACGCAATGGATGGAAGAAAATAAGCCCTTTGGTTTCGAGGTGCAAGACATTCGGCTGGGCGGACTCATTCAGCGGCTAAAAACAGCGGCAAAGCGGCTTCGGGAATATTTATGCGGAGATCTTTCCTGTATTCCGGAGTTGGATGAAACAAGACTACCGTTTGGGGACGCGGAACTGGGACTGCCCGTATCGATTAACCATTGGTCGCGTACCGCATCTGCGTCCATAATATAAAGAAATATAGGGCAACAACCGATACGCAAGCACCAGTTTTGGCACTCCAAAACGCTTGTTAGGGGTTTCCCCTAATACCCCACGGGCAGGACGCGGCGCGTCCTGCCCGTTTAAGCCGCCTGTC
>WQUU01000080.1 GCA_009781925.1 Bacillota bacterium
CGTTATGCCGTAAAGAACCCTCATGGCTTTACGCCCGCACAAGTGTGCACGTTTACGGACAAAGTCTACGACGCGACTTACGGCAAAACCCGCGAGCTCGACATAGACCTGCACAACGACGCGTTTAGTCGGCTTGTGTACGAATATCTCCAGATCGAATTTTCTCTCCCCCTCAGAGAGATCGACCGGATCTTTTTTGACAGCGCTATGCCTGGCGTGGTCATGCCCCATGTCCCGGAGTTGATTGCCCATTTGTATGTTTGTGGTATTCGAACAGGGGTGATCAGCAACATGGGCTTTTCCGGCGAGACGCTGAAAAAGCGAATAGACAACCTGCTGCCGGACAACCGCTTCGAGTTTGTGATCGCTTCCAGCGAGTACATGTACCGCAAGCCGCATCCCATGCTGTTTGAGCTGGCGCTGCACAAAGCCGATTTACCCGCGCGCGAGGTCTGGTTTTGCGGGGACTCGCCGAATGCCGACATCGCGGGCGCGGCAGGGGTCGGGATTTTCCCCGTGTGGTACGAGGATCTGACCATGGAGAATCCGTGGAAGGAAAAAGACGCCAAAGAACCGGCGGGGGAGTATCTGCATATCCACGACTGGAACGAATTGATTGACATAATATATAAATTATGTCACCCTGAGCAAAGTGAAGGGTCATAAGATTCTTCGCTGCGCTCAGAATGACACAAAGTATTAGAAGCTGATGACACAAAATAGTAGAAGCTATAATAGTAGAAACTATAGTAGAAGCTAATGAGACAAAATATGAGGGGCTAATAGCACAAAATATGAGGGCTGCCGTGAAATCTATCACGCCAGCCCTTTCATTATTCACTGTTCATTGTTCACTGTCCCTTTACGCTCTCGGGTGGGCCTTATTATAGACTTCCTTTAATTGCGCCTTGACCAGCTGGGAATAAATCTGCGTCGAGCTGATGTCCGCGTGGCCCAGCATCTCCTGGATGGAGCGGAGATCGGCGCCGTTTTCCAGGAGGTGGGCGGCGAAGGAGTGCCGCAGGGTGTGGGGCGTGATGGTCTTCTCGATGTGGGCCTTGTTTTGATAGGACTTGATGATTTTCCAAAAGCCCTGGCGTGACATGCGCTCCCCGCCCACGTTCACAAAGAGGGCGGTTTCGTCCGGGGAGGCCACCATCTGGGGCCGGATGAACTCCACATACTCGCGCAAAGCCTGCACCGCCGTCTGGTAAAGGGGAATCGCGCGCTCTCTGTCGCGGCCCTGGCAGCGGATGATCCCCGCCGGCAGATTCAGGTCAAAGATGTCCAGCGCGATCAGCTCGCTGACCCGGATGCCGGTGGCGTAGAGCAGTTCCAGCATGGCGCGGTCGCGATAGCCCTTGAGATCGGTACATTTCGGCTGCTCCAGCAGCAGTTCCACTTCTTTGCTGGTGAGAATCTGCGGCAGCTTGTGGGTGGACTTGTCCGGCACCAGTTGAGACGCCGGATTGACCCTTATGAGCTGTTCATTCATAAGGTAGTTGTAAAAACCTTTGATGGAGGCGATGCTGCGGGAAACCGTCGCGACCGATTTGCCGGCGGAGCGCAGCCAATCGATGTATTCGCCGAGATCAGAATTTTCCGCAGCAAGAAAACCTGTATCCAAGTGCAGATCCAAGTAATCTCCGAGTTGGCGGAGATCCCGCAAATAGGAACTTAAAGTATTTTGGGACGCTTTTTTTACATCCGTGAGGTAGTGCTCGTACTGATCTAAATATTTGGAGTCCTGCATAAGAACTTATCCCCTGCCCTTCTCTGTTTACCCTTAATTATAACTATATTTATTATGTTTCTATTATTTACTATTGTTGATCAGGATGACAAGAACGCTGGTGTGAGCCAAGGCGCGGCGAACAGCTGCGCGAATGTCCAGGCGGCGACGAGGCTCAGACACAGCAGCGCATGTGCCGCCAGTTTCGGCGGCCGGGCACTCTCCCCTGTCCGCCTCACAAAAGCCAGTGTGCGGGCGGAGAACCGAAAGGCGTCCGCCGTCAGAACGAAAAAGCACGGCAGGCAGACCAGAAGCGGAAAGCCCAGCACGGCGGCAATCGGCGGAAATCCCCCGCCGCCGCAGAAGAGCACGGAGGCCGTGCAGCCGATAAAATATCCGCGCAGGGCGCTGAGCGCCGGGAGCAGGACAACGCCTAAAAAAGTCGTGGCCAAGAGTATGGCGATCAAATGAAAGCGCACATTGTCCCAGAGCAGTTTTATGTATCCTACGTCACCGAAGGATTCCACAGTGCGAAAGGCCGTGGCGGAACTTGTTCCCGCGAAGGAGCCCGCATAGGCGCCGAGGCCTGCGCCGGCTAAAAAGCACAGGGCCAGTAAAATGAAACCAAAATTGCGCCGGCTGTCTACAGGCAACGCCGTCCGCGGAAAATCTTTTCCTCCCCTGTGAAAATTCTTTACTCCCGGCGAAAAAACTTTTTTCCTTACATTTGTCTGCATGTCCGATCACCTCACTATAATGTATGCCGAATGAGGTGATAATAACACAAGCTGTGATAATAACACAATTTACATAATATCGAAGTAGGCTAAGAATAATACAAATTCGGCAAGGAATCAAGCTTTTTTTTCAAAAAAACAAAAGTTTGTCTATTATGACGATAAATTATGTAAACTTCTTACCTGTTACATTATGTAAACTACATAAACTTAGCCGCTCAAACGCATTGAAAAAGCCTGTTAAGTTACTAGATTTAGAGGAAAGAAAAAAGGTTACATACCACATATTGGTTATCATTAAAGGTTATGTAAACTTATAAGGGGTGATTACTATTTGTAGTAATTTTTCCCGTCCGTTGACGCCCATTTACGCTTTGTATACACACTTTGTTAAGCCTGCCGTTTCGGGCCCCTCTTCCGGCGCTTTTGCCGTGTCCCCAGAAGGCCGCCAAAGGCACCCCCGGCGAGCGCGCAGACAGCAAGCTCCAGAGTTATGGAGCCGGTAAAGACGCTGTCCCCCCTGAGCGCCGTGACCAGCAGGATGAGCAGAAAGAAACACAGCGCTCCGCTGAGCCCCGCCGGGAGCGGTGAGCGCCCGAGCCGCTTGGCCGAAACCGCCGCCCCCGCCGTGACAGAGAGAAAAGCCGAGACGAGGATCACCGCCGACTTTGCCCCCATGGGCAGAATCTCCGCCGCAATGAGAACGGCACAGAGAAAAAGCAGCAGCAGTGTCAATCCTGCGGCAATCAGTCCGCCGATTGCAGCGCTGATGAGGAGGGAACGCACACCGTCTTTCCCCGCTTCTGATTTTCGCATTTTTTAGATACCCCCTATTCTGTGAAACGGGCCCGCCACTGCGCGGCCCCTACATTACTATTCTAAGAGGTCGAGCTCTATGAAAACTTTTACTTGCATTTACCTGGACAAGCGGATATAATCAAAGTGTTGAAAATTATTTGGAGGTCGCTTTTGCATGAAATTTAAGACTATCGCCAGGGTATTCAGTGTTCTGCTGGCGCTCACCCTGTTCCTTTCCTTCAGCGGCTGCATGCCAACCACCACGGACAGCACCGGTACCAGCAGCGGGGGCGGGGGCAGCAGTCTGCTCAGTTTCGGGCTGCCACTGGTGCTCATCATTGTTGTCTTTTACTTCTTTATGATCCGCCCGGAGAGCAAGAAGAAGAAAAAACTCGCGGAAATGCGCAGTTCTCTGAGCGTCGGAGACAAGATCACGACCATCGGCGGCATGGTCGGCAAAGTCGTCAGCATCAAGGACGACCTGATCACCTTCGAGACCGGCGAAGATCGCGTCCGCATTGAGGTTACAAAGTGGGGCATCTCGACCATCGGCAAGCCCGCGACAGAGGAACCGCCGAAATAAAACAAAAAAGCCGCCGATCGGCGGCTTTTTCTTTTGCAGCGGTGAGATTATTGTTCGCCGCGGGGGACGACGCCCTCGGTGTCCCGCGGTTGATTTTGAGAGGATGAGTTTATGTTCCACAATATGACTGTCAGCGCCGTTGTGGTCGCGGCAGGTTCCGGAACGCGTATGGGCGCGGACGTCAACAAAGTTTTTCTTCCGCTGGGGCCCGAAAAGGTTCCCGCGCTGCTCTATTCCCTGGCGGCCCTGGACAGGGACAGCTATGTGGACGAAATCATCGTTGTGGCCCGGCCTAGGGATCAGGCGGAGTTTGACGGCCTCGCCGCGCATCCGTGGTTTCCAAAGAAGCCCGTGGAGGCGGTCTGCGGCGGCGAAAAACGTTTTGAGTCCGTCTACGGCGGCGTGACGCGCGCGGCGGGTGATATCGTCCTCATCCACGACGGCGCCCGCCCCCTGCTCAAACAGCGCTACATCGATGAATGTGTACAGGCTATGGCAGTGTGGCCGGGGGCCGTCGTGGGCATCCCCAGCGCGGATCGGATCTGCGTTCTGGGCGAAGACGGCTGCCTGATCCCCCATGTGACGGATCGGCGCTATTACCGCGTCCAGACCCCCCAGTGCTTTCGGCGCGCGGTGTTTTTGGAGTGCTTTGACGCGGTCAAAGACAAGACCGCTGTCCGGGACGACAGCGGTCTTTTGGAGCTCTGCGGGTATAAAGTTAAGCTCATTTTGGGCGACGAGACGAATCTCAAACTCACCGTCCCGGCGGACGTGGCGATGGCGGAGCGGTTTTTGGAGGGGAAAAAAGCATAGGGACGCGATCATCCGCATCCCTACAGTATTTATTACAGCAGCGCCTCCAGCGCCGCCTGAGGGCGGACGCCGATGGAGCGCGTGACCTCTTCTCCGTCCTCAAAGATGATAACCGTCGGGATGGTCAGGATCCCGAAGCGGTTGGCCAGTTCTGGCTCGGCGTCGATGTCCACCTTGCAGACCTTGACCGCGTCCCCCTGTTTCTCGGCGACGGCCTCAATGATCGGGCTCAGCATCTTGCAGGGGCCGCACCAACTCGCCCAGAAATCCACCATACTCTTTCCCCGGGCGATGGTCTCGTCAAAATTGTCTTTTGTCAAATGGTAAACTGCCATCTCTTACCCCTTTCCTTTTATGCTGTGTGTTCCTATTATAACGAAAATGGAGACGTTTGTAAACCGAAAGTTCCGGCGCAATTCTCTTGTCATTCGCCTGCTTCCCTGAGCTTATTCATTTTCCTGTCAATCAGGAGATTTGTGACCAGCCCGGCGGTCACGAAGGCCCCGCCGATCAGATTCCGCAGAGAAAAGGAGCCGTCCAGCAGCGCGTCGATGAGGATGCCGGCGGACACCTGTCCGAGGAAGGAGAACAGCGAGAGATAGAACGCCGACACCTTCATCACGGTCATGTTGCAGAGCAAAATCATGGCAACGCCGACGATCCCTCCGGTGTATATGTACCAGTGGGGAGAGAACGTGAAGGCCGCCAGCGCGGGGACTTCATGTCCGCCGAGCAGAAAAAAGACCGGAATTGTCACGCACAGCCCGACCAGAAAGTTATAGAAGGCGCCGACGCGCACGTTTGTGGCGTCAGCCAGCTTGGCGTTGAAGGTGCGGGAGAACACGACGCAGACGCCGGAGATCAAAGAGAGCAGCACGGCCAGGAAGGCAAAATTATCGATCATCGCCGCGATGCCGCCGAGGATGAGCAGCAAGCCGATGATTTTTTGTCTGCGGAAGGCGTATTTTGGCATCCCCAGCAGCCCGTAGTGGTCGATGACGAGACCGATGATACTCTGCCCCAGCAGCCCCAGACCCAGAATCGCCGACAGGCTGATCTGCGTAAAAGCCAGATTGTTGGCCACCGTTTGAAAGACGCCGATCGCCCCGCCGAGATAGAAAGGCAGGGCAAAGCGCCTGGTGAAAGGGTTTTCCCGGCGGAACAGGAGGATCGCCGAAATCAGGAGCAGCCCCGTGACATGGATGAGGATTGCCGCCGTATAGGCGCCGTGTACGGTTGTGAGCTTGCCATTTATGGCGACCATCCCGGAAATCAAAACGCCTGTCAGCAAAGAGAGAAAATAATACATGCGTCACCTCTGGACAATGTAACGGCGCGGCATGGAACTCGCGCCCTACAAAGCCACATGCTCTGCAGGAGCGGGGTTCCATCCCCGACCGCTGATATTTTATCATAGGTCAGCGCCTTTTACCAGAGTGAAAATGGTTGACACAAGTCCTCGGGAGGATGTATACTTTCCTAAAACCCGGAAAACGGGAGCAGAGATGGGAGAAGCGTATGCCGGCTCCGTTGCGCGTGCTGTACCTGATCAACTTCGCCGGCAAGTCCGGCTCGGAAAAATATGTGGAAAATCTCGTCCGGCTCCTCGGCGGGAAGGCGGTTGCGCCGTATTTTGCCTACAGTATTCCGGGCCCGCTGAGTGAGAAGATGGGGCGCGCAGGCGTCCCCTGCCTCAGGCTGAACCTGAGCTGGAGACACGCCTTAGGCGCCGCGAAAGAATTGGCCGCGTACTGCAAAGAGCATGGGATCGACGTCATTCACGCGCAGTTTCCGCGGGAGAACATCATTGCCCTGCTGGCAAAGCGGCATTACCCGGCGCTCCGCGTCGTGTGGACAAGCCATCTGACGCTGGCGCTGTCCGGTTTTTCCGGCGCGCTGTGGCGGCTTTTGAACCGGCGCTTTACGCCGAAAAACCACCGCGTCATCGCTCTCTATGCGCGCGCGCGGGATCAACTTGTCCGGGACGGCGTGGCGCGGGAGAAAATCGTGGTCAT
>WQUU01000081.1 GCA_009781925.1 Bacillota bacterium
TGGGCGGGTTGCCCTTTAACCTTCGCCCTTCGCCTCCGAACGCGGAGACACTGGCCGCCATGGCCGAAGCCGAACGAATCAGCCGTGATCCGTCTGTTCAGGGCTATCGTGACGTAGACGCGCTTTTTAGGGATTTAGATACCGATGAATGAGACAAAATATGAGATAAAGAAAACCTCGCATTTCAAAAAGGATTATCAACTCGCTAAAAAGCGCGGTGCTGACATTCAACTGCTGCGTGAAATTATCTTAAAATTATCCGACGGACAAACCCCGCCCGCTAAAAACCGTGACCACGCTCTGACTGGCGACTGGCTGGGATTTCGGGAATGTCACATTTCGGGTGATTGGCTGCTGATCTACAAAAAAGACGATGATATTCTTGTTCTGACCCTTATGCGCACCGGCTCACACAGCGACTTGTCCTTTTAAGTACACTTTTAAATGCAATGAACAGTGGAAGGCTTATCACATGATATCCCCTCCACTGTTCACTGCCAGCGGGCAGCCTGACGCCGCCCTTACCGCAGTTGCCCTTCTTACCCGTTCTTCCGCTTGTCGATGAAATCCTCCACCCGATCCAGCACGTCGGGGACGAGTTCCACCAGGCGGTCGATTGTCGTGCCCAAGGGGGGCGCGATATTCAGCATCCGGGCACCGCCGTCTTTAATCACCAGAAAACCGATGGGGTCGATTTTGATGCCCGCACCGCTGCCGCCGCCGAAGCCCTTGTGCTCCTTGAGGGAGCCGTCGCCCCCGCCGGAGGCAAAGCCTACGCTCACTTTGGATACCGGGATGATGAGAAGTCCGTCAGGCGTAGTGATCGGCTCGCCGATGACGGTGTTGACGTCCACCATCTCCTTGATCTTGCCCATTGATACGCTCATCAGATCGCTGATTATGTTGTTTTCCATGTTCCTCTTTCCTTTCTTTCGCCCGGTTTTCCTTGCGGCGCCTGAGCCAGAGCCTCAGGAAGGCCGCTCCGAACGCCAGGCCAATGTAAAGTATTTGCCAGATCTGTATGGTCAAAATCAGCCGCGCGTAAATCTTCGGCGATTCGGCTTCAAAGTCCACGTCCAAGGCAACGTCCCGCTCCGTGACGCGAAACGCGCTCCCGACGAGCCGGAGCACCGTCTCAAAGGCGGCGGAGAGGCGTCCGTACAGCATGGCGGCGGCATAGGGATCCGCGGCCGCCGCGGTAAAGTGCAGGGCGAAGAAGTCAACGCTGAGTTTTCGCCGAAATCGGTTCAGGGCCCGGAACCCCAATTTCACAAGTCCCAGGATGAGTTTGATATCCGGGGGCTTTTTCTTCTTTTTTTGCTCTTCCTTCTTCGGCTTTTTCTCCTTGGGTTTCTTTTTCTTCTTCGGTTTTTCCTTTTTCTTGCCACCCAAAAGGGTCATGCGAAACGGCCCCGCCTTGATTTTCAGCCCGACGTCCCCGTCGTAGAGCGCGTCCACGCCGACCGGCAGCAGCATCAGCGCCAGAAGGACGATCACTATGATGATGAGCGCAAGCAAGGCCATCCCCCCTTAGACTGTTTCCTTAATCTCCATCTGAACCGCTTCCGGCTCCTCTTTCGCGCTCAGGGTGTCAATGCGCTCCTTGAGCAGCCTGATCCCGTCGTCGGAGGAGAAATCCGGCAGGGCGGGCAATTCATCCAGGCTGGAGATACCCATGACCCGCAAAAAGTTCTCCCCTGTCTTATAGACCGTCGGCCTGCCGGGGACATCCAGCCGCCCGCAGGACTCGATGAGCCCCCGCTCCGCCAGCACCCCTACGGTATAGGTGCTGTCCACCCCGCGCACCTGCTCGATGTAAGCCCGCGTCACGGGCTGAAAATAGGCCACCACCGCCAGCGCCTCCAGGGAGGCCTGGGAAAGTTTCGGCGTTCTGCGCTGTTCGATGGCGCGGGCGATGAGATCGCCGAGCTCCGGCGCGCTGCAAAGCTGGAGCGACTGATCCAGCCGCAAAAGGCGGATGCCCCGCCCCTCCCGCTCCAGCACCGCCGCTATATGCTCCGCCGCGCCAAAGACGTCCTGCGGTTCGACGCCCAGTACTAAGGCGATCCGGGCCGCAGGGACAGGCTCTCCCGCCGCGAACAATATCCCCTCAATCGCGGCCTCAAGCTCCTTCGGCTGCATCCCGGCCCTCCTCCATCGCCTCCAAAATTTCCTCCACATCGCCGCCGGCAAAGCTCACAACGATCTCCCCGCTGTCCCCCGTGAGCATGAGGTTGCCCATACCGCAGAGCTCCAGCACGGAGAGGAAGGTCGCCACCAGCTCCGAACGGCTCTCGCAGGAGGCAAAGAGGCTTTTCAACGTCTCCGCGCCGCGCTCCCGCAGCCGGTCAATGATCTGACGGCTCTTTTCCCGCACACCGTAGACGATGCGCGGCGGCATGAGCGGCGCGGACTCCTCCGCCTCCCCGGCCCGGACAAAACGCAGAAGCATCGGGGCCAAGGCGCCAAACAATTCCTCCCCGCTGAGGCTGTATGCGGGATCCGTAAGGCGGGCAGGCTCAGGCGGCTTTGTAAAGAGGCGCAGTCCCCGCGTCGTCGCCTCCGAAAAGGCGGGCAGTATCTGCCCAATCGCCACATAGGCGTCTTTGCAGCGCAGGCGCTCCAGTGAGCTCATGAGCTGTTCCAGTTCGGAAACTTCCTGCTCCCCCGCCAGCAGGGTTCGTGTCTTAATATACACCAGATGGGAGGCCATCTGCACAAATTCGCTGGCGACCTCCAGATCCATCTCCCGCATCCGGGCGATGTGATCCAAATACTGCTCCAGAATGAGAGAAATCTGGATGTCCCGAATCTCGATCCTGTTCTTGGAAAGCAGCATCAAAATGAGGGCCAGGGGCCCGTCAAAGTTCTGGGTCTCCTCCCGGGTTCGGACAACCCCTTCCAGATGGAAGGTCAAGTCTTCCATAAAGCGTCAATCCTGTCCCGCAGGGTCTGTTCGGTCAGTGTACTCTGCCAGCTGCTCACGATATAGCCACCCTGATCGATAAAAAATGTAGTGGGAATGGCGCGGATCCCATAGGCGTATGCGCCCGCCTGCCGCTCGGTGTCGAAAAAGACGGGGAAGGTATACCCCTCCTTCGCCACATACGCAGCGGCTGTCTCTGTCGTCTCACGCTGTCCGTCTGTCATGTTGAGCATCACAAACTGCACGTCGTTGCCCAAATCCTTGTAGACCGTCTCAAACTCCGGCATTTCACTCTTGCAGGGGTCGCACCAGCTCGCCCAAAAGTTGAGCACCACCGGCTTGCCGTTCGCGAGGAGGTCGGATAATTTCACGGTATTTCCGTCACTATCCGTCATCATGAAGTCCGGCGCTTTCTGTCTGTCCGCGGCGGATTGCTCCGGCGTGAGCGCGGCGCCGTCACCGGGCGCCCGGTCTCTGAGCGCGTTATACGCGACGACCGCGGCGACAATCAGCAAAACAAATCCCGCGATGCCGAGCCCGGCTTTTAGTTTCCGATTCATGTCCCACCCTTGTCAAAGCCTCTGCTAAAATGTGAGCAACGCCAAAAACCGTCCCATGAGTCCCGACACCATGAGGAGCCCCACGGCCACGAGCAGCGCCCCCGAGACAATGTTGATGATCTTATAATTTCGCTTGATAAAATCGAACGCGCCCTTAATCCGGTCAATCAGCACCGCGCTCAGCACAAAGGGCACGCCGAGGCCGAGGGAATACACAAAAAGCATCGCAATCCCGAGCCCCACGCCGCCCTGACTGGCCGCGATCATCAACGCCGAACCGAGCAGTGCGCCGATACAGGGCGTCCAGCCGACGGAGAATACGATGCCGAAGAGCATCGACGAGAAAAACTTCAGGTTCTGCGTCCGGGCGCTTTTATTCGTCGAGCGGTTCAGGAACCCGATCCGGATAACACCCATAAAATTGAGTCCCAACACAATGACAATCAGCCCGGTCACCAGATTGACCGCCGTCGCGTGGCGGCTCAGCAACGCGCCGACTGTCCCGGCAAAAGCGCCAAGGGTGACAAACACCAGCGCAAAGCCCAAGACAAAACCGAGCGCATTGGTCAAAGCTCTGCGCCTATCCGCCTCTCCCGCCGCGAAGAAAGAGACATACACCGGCAGCATGGGGAGCAGACAGGGGGAGATGAACGTGATGATCCCCTCTAAAAACAAAAGCAGATACCGCACTCAGTAGTCCTCTTCTTCCTCTTCCTCCGCTACCTCTGTTTTCACCTTTTGTTTCTCATTCTTACGCGCGCCCTTCTCTTGCCGCCTGCTCTTTGAAAAGAACGCGAAAAGCAGCAGCCCGATAATCAGCGCGCCCCAAATTGTACTCAGCACCGGGGAACCGGTGATCGCGCAAGTCCCCGAAGCGCAGCCCACAAAGCGCCAATAGAGGAAGCCGCCGATTCCGCCGCCAAGCATCCCGGCGAAGATAAACCAATTTCGCTTGAGCCAGCTGATTATCGTATTCATCGTATTCCTCCGCGCGCTAAGTGAACAAAGCTATTATACCAACCTTCCGGCAAAAATACAAGGCCGAATTCAGGCGGATGAATTCAAGCGGAAAAATGTAGGGGCCGCCCCTCTGGGCGGCCCGCCGGCCGCCAAAAAGGGGTTTTTCTGGGTGTTCCGCGTTCGTTTCTGCAAAACGGGCCGCCGAGGACGGCGGCCCCTACAGGGGAACCAATAATTCGCTTCACTCCAGATCCTGCACACTTTTCGGATCAAAGGCAAGAGCCGTCGCCCGGCCCGGTGACGGCTCTTTCTTTTTGGGGCTAGTTTTACCGATGGACTAGCTACCTGACGCAAGTGTCTACTGCCCTTGCTGTACGTTTATTCTACCACATCCGCACACAAAAATCAACCTATAGAGGTTGATTTGTCCGTGTCACTCCCCGAAAATCTCCGCGGCCTCGCGCATGTTTTCAATCACCGGCACCCCGAAGGGGCAGCGCTCCTCGCAGCTGCCGCATTCGACGCACGCGCCGCCGCCGCTCTGTAAGCTGCGGTAGTGCGACCGTATGGAAGGCGGCACCGCGCTCCTGTCCAGGCGCGCGATGTCCAGATACTTGTTCACGGCGGCGATGTCGATCTCCGCCGGACAGGGCTGGCAATGGTTGCAGTAGACGCAGTTGCCCTGAAAATTGTTGCGCGGGCCGCGGAGAATTTCCGCGTAGTCCTTTTCGGCGTCGCCCGCCGTTAAGTAGCCCATGGCGGATTGTACTTCCTCCGGCGTCTTGCAGCCGATGAGGGCGCTGGCAACGCCGGGCCGCGTGAGCGCGTAGTGGATACACTGTTCCACGGTCAGCGGCGCGCTGTAGGGGCTGTGTTCCCTGGAGAGCAGCTTACCCGCGCCCAGGGTCTTCATTACGGTGATACCCACCCGTTTTTGATCGCACAGTTTATAGAGCGCCGCGCGGCGGGGATCGAGGCCGCGCATGAGTTCCCCGCTGAACCCCTTGTCCAGCTGGTCGAGAGAATATTCTTCTGCCGGGAGCATGTCAAAAGCGGGATTGATACTGAACATCAGCATCTCCGGAACGCCGGTCTGGATGGCCTTCATCGCCGTCTCCGGGTTGTGGGAGGAAAAGCCGATGTGTCGGATATCCCCCTGCTGTTTCAGGCGCTGGACATAGCTGACAAATTCCGTCTCGAAGACGTTTTTGTAGTCCTCCTCCGAATCGACAAAGAACATCATGCCGAAGTCAATCGTCCCAAAGAGCCGCAGCAGCTCCTCAAAATATTTTTGCGCCGTGGGCAGATCCCGGCTGATGTCATACTGCTGGCCGACGTCCGTAGAACCGATGTGCCCCTGGATCAGCACCTGATCCCGCCGGTCACCCAAGGCCCTGCGGATATTCTCGCGCACCGCCGCGCCGGGCATGAAGACATCCAGGATGTTGACGCCATATTCCAGCGCCGCGTCGATGACCGGCTTTACCTCTTCATAGGGCCGGTTGTCCAAATGTTCGCAGCCGAGCCCGATGATGCTGACGCGCTCGCCGGTTGAACCGAGAGTACGATATTGCATATTGGCTATCTCCCTTAGATTTTGTCCCCTTCCGGAACTTATAGCCGAAAGGGGACGTTTTTCATTTTTAGTTTTCCGGTATTAGGCTAAGACTCAATCTTCATGAGCAAATATATCATACTCTCGAAGCACCGCAAGTTTAAGGCGATAAATACTTTTTAGTAAAGACCGATTGTCATCCACCAATAAATGAACCGAATCCGGCAACCCTTCATCGTTATCAACAACAACCAGCCCATCCTGTAAGCGGCAGTTGCAATGCTCCTTAAAATGTCCATTGCTGTCCTTGCCTAATTTAAAATTCGGATGGGCCACCTGTTCCCTAGTTATGTACGCTTTTCTGTAAACAGCGATCGGGACATTGCCCGTCAGTGTGACAACATGCGCCATTTGAAGCAAGTAACTCTCTATCGGAATATCTCCGTCCCTGAATCTGTCAAATCTCTCAGTCCGATGCGTCTTTAAGTGTTCAAACGGTTGTGTCATACGCAAGAATTCCCATATTTTGTTACAATCTAGCCCTGATTCAACGACTACCGGCTAAAGCCGGTAGATTGCGATTGCGACTGAAAGTCACGTTTAGGGCTAAAGCCCTCTAAAAGTCCGTTGCTGAAGCAACCTAAA
>WQUU01000082.1 GCA_009781925.1 Bacillota bacterium
GAAGGAGGGACAGGCCGTTGATCCACATTTTGGACGGGGAGAAGGTGTGGCAGAAAGTGACAATCCCGGCGCAGTTCGCGTCGCCGTTTGCCTCTCTGACGACGTCCTGGGCGCTTTGGTTCGTGACGACCGTCGTCTTATTGACCAGCCTCCAAGGGAGCTTTCCCGAGGCGTTCAGCGCGTCAACGATGATTTTGACATCCGCCTCCACCGTTCGGAGCGTCTCCTCGCCGTAGAGGAACTGGCTCCCGGTGACAAACCAGAATTCGTAGTTTTTTTGCATTGTTTTCCCTCACAAATTAAAATATGTCCATTTACACATTGTAGGGAACGGATTGATCCGTTCCGACATTCGGCATTCCTATTGCGGAACGGGTAAATCCGTTCCCTGCGAAGCATTACAGAGGTGTGATCCATTCGGCCGCCATCCGCTCAACCGGCAGGCCGCGTTCATAGCGATCCATAAATTGTGCAAAGCTCTCCGCCATCCCGGGGTCGGGCCCCACGGTCTCCTCTACAGCGCCGGCGAAAATTCGCTCCGCCAAAAACGTCTCCAGGCTCAGCCCGTCTCCCTTTTCTAGCATATAGAGCGCCAGCAGCGCCATGCCCCAGGGGCCGCCCTCGCCGGCGGTCGCGCTGACTGTCACAGGCACACCGAGCGCGGAGGCCAGGACACGCTGTCCCACCAGTTTCGTCTTAAAGAGCCCGCCGTGTCCCCGCAGAGAGGTCAGGTGCACGCCCTCTTTGCCGGTGAGGATGTCCATGCCCAGCTTGAGCGTCGCGACAGAGGAGAACAGCAGGTTTTGACAGAAATTTCCGAGACTCAGCGCGCTGTCCGGGCGGCGCAAAAAGAGCGGGACTCCGGTTTCGAGCCCTGTGATATGCTCCCCCGAATAGTAGTTGTAGCTGAGGAGCCCGCCCGCGCCCGGCTGCGCGTTCAGCGCTTGGCCGTAGAGCAGGTCGTAGAGGGCCGCTTTCTTCATTTCGGCCCCGGACAGTCTGAGCAACTCTCCAAAGAGGCCAAACCACGCATCCAAGTCGGAGGTGCAGTTGTTGCAGTGCACCATCGCCACGGGGCTGCCCGTCGGCGTTGTGACCATGTCGATCTCGGGATAAACGCCTTTCAGGGGCTTCTCCAGCACCGCCATGGCAAAGATCGACGTGCCGGCGGAGACATTGCCCAAGAGGGGCGCGACGCTGTCCGTGGCCACCATGCCCGTACCGGCGTCACCCTCCGGCGGACAGACAGGGGTGCCGGCTGGGATGCCGCAAAACGGCTCTTTGAGCGCTCCGGCGCTCTCCCCCGCGCGCAAGATCCGCGGGGCGGCGGCGTTCCAGTCCATCCCGGTCAGGGCTTTAAATTTTTCGACCATCAGCGGATCGTAGGCGCCGTCCGTCAGGGGAAACATGCCGGAGGCGTCTCCGATGCCGAGCACCTTCTCTCCCGTGAGCCGCCAGTGGACATAGCCCGCCAGCGTGGTGAGATAGGCGATTTTTTCAACATGCGGCTCGCCGTTTAAAATTGCCTGGTACAGATGGGCGACGCTCCAGCGCTGGGGGATATTGAAGCCGAAGAGTTCGGTGAGTTCGGCCGCCGCCCGCGCCGTGCTGGTGTTGCGCCAGGTGCGGAAGGGCGCCAGCAAATTGTTCTCCCCGTCAAAAGCGAGATAGCCGTGCATCATCGCCGAGACGCCGAGGGATTCGATCCGCTCAGCGGGCGCGGCCGGAAGCACCTGCGCGACCGCGTCCGCAAGGCCCGCCCAGACGTCGTCCAGATGATAGGTCCAGATGCCGTCTTCAAATCTGTTCTCCCAGTCGTGCGCGCCGCTCCCCAGCACAGCGCCGCAGCCATCGATCAGCACCGCCTTAATCCGGGTACTGCCGAGTTCAATGCCGAGAACCGCCATCATCTTCCCTCACTTTTCTCGATTTTAACCATCCGGGGCGCGCCGGGTTGAGCCCGCTTTTCCCGCGCCGCGAGAGAACCACGCTCTGGAGCAGAATGAAGAAGCAGAGCATCGCGCCGGTGGTAATACTCTGCCACCAGGGTTTTGTCAGTCCGGAGGTGACAACAATGGAATTGATCATCACCAGCGTAAGTGTGCCAAAGAGCGTGCCGATCACATTGCCGACGCCCCCGGTCAGCAGGGTTCCGCCGATAATCGACGACGCGATGGCCTTCATCTCGTACATCGTGGCATTATTGGAGTTCCCCGCCCCAGTATGCAGGAGATAGGCAAATCCGGCGATGCCGGAGAGCAGCCCGCAAAGGAGATAGGCGTAAAATTTTGTGCGTTTCACATTGATGCCCAGCGTCAGCGCGCTGTGGCTGTTGCCCCCGATGGCGTAGAGGCTGCGCCCGAATCTTGTCCATTTCAGGATGACAAAGACAGCCAGCACCACCGCCAGCGCGATTATTACGCCGAGCTCAATCTTTGCGGGAATAAAGTTACCCGTTTTCCCGTAAGAGCCGAGCCATGCCCACGGGATCGCTATCTTCGTATTTTGCAGCGCCACAAAATCCGCCTGTTTCGCCGTAACCGGGTTGGCGCTGACAATGGTCGTCATCCCTTTTGCGAAAAACATGCCGGCCAGCGTGATAATAAAGGGTTGGATCTCCAAATATGAGATCAGGAAACCCTGTACCAGTCCAAACGCGAGTCCGATCCCCAGCGCGATCCCCAGAGAACCCAGGACACTTCCGCCGGCGCCGTTGAGAAAGACCACACAGGACATCGTCACCAGGCAGGTGATACCGCCCACCGAGATATCGATGCCGCCCGAAATCATCACAATGGTCAGGCCGCAGGAGACAATGATGAGCGCCGCGTTGCCGTTGAACAAGTCAAAAAACTGCTGCGGCTTTAAAAATCCTCCGCCCCAGATGAGCATGGCCAACGCGTACATGCCAAAGAAGATACAAATTGTAATCATGCGCAGCAAGCTGGTGTCGGTGAGCGGTTCTCTGAGCCGGCGGCCCGCTTTGCCCGCGGCTAACGTGTTGTCTTCCGGCATGTCATACACCCTCCTTGATTGAAGGAGCCGCATCCTTACTCCGCAGTTTGGCCCACATCTGGCTGACGCCTCTCTTCACGACCGGCGAACCGATTATGACAAGCAGCACGATTACAACCGCTTTATAGGCCGGCAGCGCGGTTGAAGGAACGCTCATGGCCAAAAGTGTCGTTGTCAGGCCCTGGATGACATAGGCGCCTATAATGGAGCCGACCATGCTGAACTTTCCGCCGCCCAGCGAGTTGCCCCCGATGGCCACCGCCAGGATGGCGTCCATCTCGATCCCCCAGAGGAAAGTGTCATAGTTGACTGTGCCCATCCTGCCGACACTGATCGTCCCGGCGACGGCAACACAGAGGCCCATGATCACAAAGGCCAGAATTTTCGTCCGGACAACGTTGATTCCATTCAAACGGGCGGCTTTTTCATTTGACCCCACCGCCTGCATATAGAGGCCGAGGTTCGTAAATTTTAGGAGCAGCGCAAAAATAACCGCGCATACGATTACCACAAAAATGGGGGTGGGAATCGGAACGCCCGGAATCGTGGTGCCTATATAGCCCAAGCGGGCATCGGAGACAACCGGAGAGGTGCCGCCGAGAATCCAATAGGCGATCGCGCGGCCGGTGGTGAACATGATCAATGTCGCGATCATCGGCTGAATCTTGAAGGCCGAGACCAGGGTGCCGTTAAACAGGCCGACCATGACGCCGACAACACAGCTCCCCAAAAACGCAGCAATAATCAGGCCCCAGGTGATCGGGCCCGAGAGAAGAACGCTGATAAAAACACTGCCCGCTATGGTCGCGCCGGCGCCCACGCTGATGTCCTGCCCGCGGGAAACGGAAGTTACCAAGGTCATACCCATGGCCAAAACCGCGAGTTCGGAGGCCCTGTTGAACACACTGACCAGATTGCCCTGCAGCACGGGATTCTGGTAAGAGTCTTTGACAAGCTTTATGGCAAAGAAGCTGGGATCCCTGATCAAGTTAAAAATAACGAGCAGCAAAAGAGCGAGCAGCGGGATCAGCAATTGTGACCTTGTAATTCTTCGCACTGCCGTTTTCATCTCAAACCGCCTCCCCGGCGATCGTGTGCATGATGTTGTCCTGCGTCACTTCATCGCCTTTCAATTCGCCCACGATATTGCGGTCCCTCATGACAATCAGCCGCGAACAAGTGCGCACCATTTCGTCAATCTCGGAGGAGATAAATGTAATGGCCATCCCTTCGTCGGCCAGTTTGAGCACCAGTTTTTGGATATCCACCTTTGTTCCGATGTCGATTCCGCGCGTAGGTTCGTCCAGAATCAGGTATTCCGGGTGTGTCAGCAGCCAGCGGGCCAGAATCACTTTTTGCTGGTTGCCGCCCGACAGTGACCCCACCGGCGTATCCGTCGAAGCGGTCTTGATCTCCAGCAGCTTTATGTATTCGTCGGCAAAGGCCTCCGCCTCGGCTTTGGAAAACGGCCTGAAAAAGCCCTTCATCACCTGCCGCGCGAGAATGACGTTG
This sequence comes from Bacillota bacterium, assembly GCA_009781925.1. GTDB lineage: Bacteria > Bacillota > Clostridia > Oscillospirales > Oscillospiraceae > WQUU01. Next base: position 4,528 of record WQUU01000082.1, read on the forward strand.
TCCCGCACCGACAGATTCTCTATGACGCCGTCCACTTTGCGGTCTTCGGACAGATAGCCGATCCCGTGCTTCATGGCCTGAATGGGCTTCGCAATCTTGGCGGGTTCCCCGTCCATCTTCACCTTGCCTCCGATGATCCTGTCGGCGCCAAAAATCGCGCGCACGCTTTCGCTGCGCCCGGAACCGAGGAGGCCGATGAACCCGTTCACCTCGCCCTTATGAATTTTAAAATCAAAGGGTCTCACGCCGGCCGTGCTGGCGAGGCCGACCGCCTCATAAACAGGCGCGCCGTCCGTATCGGAGGGTGATATGTTTTTCGTGTGCAGCTCGGACAAATCATCGAGCTCCTTGCCGATCATCTTGGCGACAAGTTCCACGAGCGGCAGATTCTTGACCTCATATTCCCCGACAAGCCCGCCGTTGCGCAAGACTGTAATCCTGTCGCACACCGCATATACCTGCTCAACAAAGTGCGTGACAAAAATAATACCGACACCGCGGGATCTCAGATCGAGCATCAGGGAAAAGAGCTTTGTGACCTCTTGCTCGTCGAGGGAGGATGTCGGCTCATCCAGGATAAGAACTTTGCAATCCATATCCACGGCGCGGGCAATGGCGACCATTTGCTGCACAGCAAGAGAACAGCTGGCGAGCTGCTGTTTGGGCCGCGCCGGAATGTTGAGGTTGTTCAGTATCTTTTTGGTTTTTTTCTCCATGGCGCGCCAATTCACAAAGCTATACTTGCCCCGCCCAATGAACATATTTTCGGCCACGGTCAAATTTGGGCAAAGCGTAATCTCCTGGTAAACCGTGCTGATGCCCAAATTCTGCGCCTCTTGCGGCGACTTGATCGCGATCGCCTTGGTACTGCCCGCCATCGTAATCTGCCCGGCGTCCTTTGTATAAACTCCGGTCAAAACTTTAATCAGCGTTGACTTGCCGGCGCCGTTTTCACCCATCAGGGCATGAATTTCGCCTTTGCGGAGCGTGAAATCCACATCTTGCAGCGCCCGCACGCCAGGGAATGTTTTATATATGCCCCGCATGGATAGGACGACCTCGTCTGGCATTGCGCATTCCTCCACCCTGCTTATCTTATCAATGATAAAGAAAAGTGCGGAGTATGCGGAAATTCTCCACATACTCCGCACTGTGTGACTTAAGAAGATCGAATCGTCAGTTGCCGAGGCCGTATTTATCGATGTCAGCCTGGGTGATTGTGGTGGCCTCAAAGCCCTTCTCCTCGGAGATCACTTTCTTGTCCGCGGGAATATTCAGGGTCTGGCCAGCCTGAAGCTGCTTGATGAATCCATCAATGGTGCTGGCCTGGAAGGGGCTGCACTGCTGGTCATAGTTCCAGTTGCCCGCAAGCAGTTCGCGCAGCGCCCACTTGTTGCAGTCATAGCTCATGATGATGACGTCTCCCTTGACGCCGTGTGTGATGCCCGCCGCGTCCAGAGCGGCGACGGCGCCCTTGGCCATGTCGTCGTTCTCAGCATAGATGACATTGAACTTTTTGCCGGAGTTGATGACCGATTCGACAAATTGCTGCGCCTGGTTGCTGTCCCAGTTGGCCGTCTGCTCGGCAACACAATTCATCGTGCCGGCGGTGACCAGAGCCTGGAACGCGGCGCTGCGGCCGATCTGAGCGTCCGAACCCATGACGCCCTGGATGTGAACCACGTTATACTCAGATAATTTCTGGGCTTGCAGCCAATTCATGGAGTTGGTGCCCTCCTGAGCCATGTCAGAGACGACAGCGGCTTCATAAAGGCTCGGATCGCAGTTGATCATACGGTCAAACAAAAGCACTTTGATACCGGCTTCCTGCGCCGCCTGGAGAGTGGAATCCCAACCGTCTGTCGCGGCGGCGGAGATGAGCAGGTAATCTACGCCGGCGGTGATAAACTGCTGGGCCGCATTGAGCTGCTCGTCGTTGTTGTTGCTGTAGAATGTCTGGGCATCGTAGCCGTTTGCCTGTGTAAAGACGCTCTCAAAGTCCGCGACGTTGGCCGCGCGAT
>WQUU01000083.1 GCA_009781925.1 Bacillota bacterium
ATCGGCGATGATCTGCCCGACCATTTTCTCGCCGGCCTGATCAAAATATGTGGTCCAGAACGCGGTCTGCTGATCCTGTGTCCAGCCCTTGGTGAAGTCCTTGTTGTCCGGGCCCGCGGCGAACATCGCGTTGCCCATGTCCGTATACTTGGTCAGGATATCGCTGTTGACGCCGGAGCGGTATTCCTGCATACCGACGATGGGCAGGCTGGCGAAGGACGCGGGGCCGTCATAGGAGGTGTCTGACTCGACATAGAAGCTGAAGATCGCGTCGTCGATGGTCATGGGCGTGCCGTCCGAGAACTTGACGTCGGGGCGCATGGTGATGTTGTAGTCCACCGTGCCGTCGGCATTCTGGACGATATCGCAGTTGGCAAGTGTGTTATAGTGATAAGAGGTGCCGTTGTAGTCGATGTCCGTGCCGTTCATGCCGTTGAGGATCATGGCGCCCTGGCGGTCATACTCCAATAATTGAGCGCCCGTGAAATATGTACCGACATCCATATCATAGGCCGATATGGCGAAGAACGGGCTGAACTTTCCGTTAAAGGCGTTGTAGCCGGAGACCAGGGTCTTTGGGGCCGGCGTGGGCGACGGGGTCGCCGGGGCCGGCGTGGCCGGGGCCGTGGTCGCCGGGGCGGCCGTTGTCGGCGTGGGGCTGGTCTTCGTCTGGCAGGCGGCGAGACCGAAGATGAGTACAAGAGCCATGAGCAATGCGATCAGTTTACTTGCGTGGACTTTCACTTTTCATTTTCCTCCTTGATTTAGTAATTGTTTATTATTCAACGTTTTCACGTTTCATAACCTTGATTTTCCGGCACATTTTGAACAAAACCGCGCCGAGCGCGCAGAGCAGGGCGGCGCAGGCGAGGAACAGCGCGTCCGTAAACGGCAGGGCTCTCCAGAGGAGCAGCGCGGTAAACGCGACGGAGAGAACCGCAATCCCGGATAGAATCATGACAAAGAGGGCGCAGGCCGGCAGCCGGCCGGACAGCTTCATCGCCTGTTCCCGGTGCATGACCTCCCCCGCCCGGAGCAGCGAATATGCGCTCATGCTGAGAACGCTGAGGACAAGGATGTTTCCCGCGAAGGGGAGTATGGCATAGATAAGTTTTCCCGCCCGGGTGACTGGGAACAGAGGGGCGAGAAAGATGGGCCAGCAGAGGGCGGTCAGTACGGCGATGCGCAGGCGGTTTTTCTTGCTTGCGGCCTCGGGGTCGGCGAAGATATAGTCCCCGCCGATATATGTGGCGGTCTTTTTTACGCGGCCCCGGCTGTCGAGGCTCTCCTCCAAGCGGAAATCGCGGACATATTTTTTGTTCACGGAGCCCCCCGCAAAAACCAAAAAACTGTAAAAAAACGATAAATTAAGTTATTTTACATTATACACGCCTTTATTTCTTGATGCAAGTGTTAATTATAGATTTTGCGTAGGAAATTAAAGTCTGTGTGACATTCTCCCGCTCCCACCGGCCGATCCCAAACAAATTCAACAGATTTATGAATCAGGTGGGCTATGAATTATGCAAAAAGGATATGTTGCAGCCGTTATACGGCAGTTGTTATACTATATTTATTGTTGCAGGGCGCGATGCCCATATCGCCGCAAATGATATGCCCGATGCGGCGGATGTGGATATCGCGCCCTACTGTCTGTCGATCATCGCCTGCAACTCCCGGACATGCGCGCCCGTGTCGGATGGCCGGTGCGCGTCCGAGGCCGTGCGGAGCATAACCCCGCTCCCCTTCAGCGCGCGCAGCAAATCGCGGTTTAAGCCGAGCTCACAGTCCGCGCCGTAGTTGAGGCGCAGGCCGCCGCTGTTTTCGGCGTACATGCCGTTGCGGTTCAGGGCGTTTGCCAGCGCCGCATAGCGCTCCGCCATGTCCTCCCGCGGGAGGCGGCCAAAACATTTTATGCTGTCCGGATGCGCCACGCCACCGAACAGGCCGCTGTCACAGAGCTCCAGCATGATCTCATAGTACCGGCGATAGACGGCGTCCACATCTGCCCGCTCCCACAGCGCCCGCTGCCCCGGATGGTCAAAGCCCCAGGAGATAGATCTCCTCCAGCCCGGCCCGCTGCGCGGCGTCCAGAAAACCCAAGAGGTATTCCCGGGTGTATACCCCGGCGCCGTCGTGCAAAAAGTGGACATGGACATCCGTCATAGGCATATCCCTTTTGTCATTCTGAACATACGACACATGTAGAGGCGGCTATGAGCCGCCCGTTGTAGGGCGCGATGCCCACATCGCGCCGTTGAATAGGGAACGGGCCGATGTGGGCATCGGCCCCTACTCCATAATGCCAACAAAATTGACTCATAAATTCCGAATTTGCGGTAAAACTATCCTCACTATTGTGCCGGAGATGACGCCGCAATGTTTTTGGAATATCTCACCGTCTATGCCATTGGAGCCCTTGGCTACGGCCTGATGGAGCTGGCCTACCGGGGCTTTACCCACTGGACGATGCTTTTAGCCGGCGGTTTCTGTTTCACCGCCCTGCACCTCATTGTGATCAGCGGCAGGTTCCCCCTCTGGCTCCAGTGCGGGCTGGGGGCTCTGGTCATCACCGCTGTCGAGCTCCTGGTCGGGCTTTTGGTCAACGTCGTCCTGCGGTGGAACATCTGGGACTACTCCGGGGCTCCACTGCAGCTCCTGGGCCAGATCTGCCTGCCCTTCTCCCTGCTGTGGCTGGGACTCTGCCTGCCCGCCTCCTACCTCTGCCGGGGGATTCACAGGCTGTTCGCCTAAGAGCCCCGCATCCGCCGCCAGCTTGAGCATTCTGGTGGTGCCCACTCTGTCCGCGCCGCGCTTTAGGAAGTCCTCTGCATCCTGCAGGGAGTTGATCCCGCCGGAGGCCTTGATATGCACGTTGGCCGCGCAGTTTTGCCGCAGCAGCGTCACATCCTCCCGCGTCGCGCCCCGGTCGCCGAAGCCGGTAGAGGCCACAATGAAATCCGCGCCGGACTGGGAGACGAGAGAGCAGAGGTGGATTTTCTCCTCACGGGTGAGCGCGGAGGTCTCGATGATGACCTTGAGGAGTTTCCCCGGACACGCCCCCCGCACCTCTTTCATTTCGCTGAGGATGTCATTCCAGCAGCCGTCCTTGACCATGGCGAGGTTGACGACCAGATCGATCTCGTCCGCCCCGTTCTGCACGGCGTCTTTGGTCTCAAAGACTTTCGCCGCCGTGGTGCTGTAGCCGCCCGGGAAGCCGATGACCGTACAGATTTGCAACGCGCCGCGGGTGTAGACCTTCGCCCCCGCCACATGGCAGGGCGGGATACAGACGGAGGCAAAGCCGTATTTGAGGCCCTGGTCGCAGAGAGTCTTGACCTCCTGCGCACAGGCGTCCGGCCGCAGGAGCGTGTGGTCGCAGCGGCGGATAATTTCGCGGATATGCATCATATGTTTCATTTCCTTTCATTTGTTGTAGGGAAGTTGTTGTAGGGAACACATTTATGTGTTCCGCATTCCACGGCAAACACACAAAAAGGCGGAACGCATAAATGCGTTCTTTACAGTATACCCCAACGCGCAAAAGAATTCAAGAGCAAAAGAGGCGAAGCTATGCGCGATTGCGCGATTCTGGAGGCGCCCGGCGAGGGGCTGACCGATCTGCTCGCCGCCCTCCTGCGCCGCAAAAATCCGGGCGGCGTCACCCTCCTGGGGCCGGCGGCGCTCGTGAGCAGCGTCTCCCCGGACTTGCTGTTGCTCTCCCCGAAGGCGAATGCCTCCGCACTGGGAACCCGTCTGCGCTGCCGCTGCCTCCTGACGCCGGAGGCCTGCGGGGCCGTCGAGGCGGAATTTGTGGTCAGCTACGGCCTGTCCGAACACAGCAGCGTGACACTCTCCAGCATCGGCGGCGACACGCTTCTGCTCACGCTCCAGCGGGAATTGCCCACATTGGACGGCGGCAGCCTCGAGCGCCAGGACATCCCCCTGTGCGCGGAAGCTTCTGTACCGCCTCTGCTCATGCTGGCCGCCGCCGCAAGTTTGCTGGTGCTGGGACTGAGGCCGGAGACATTGGCGTGACCCGGCGCGCCGTCCACTTCGCCGAAGGCGTAGAAGCTGACTTCCATTCTCTCCCCTATCCCCTTCTCCATTTGACCCCCTGCGGCGTGTCCTCAAGAATGATGCCCATCTCCTTCAGCTCGTCCCGGATGCGGTCGGCCTCGGCGAAATCTTTCGCCTTCCGCGCGCTCTGCCGGGCCTCGATGAGGGCCTCCACCTTTTCATCCAGGCAGCCTGTGTCGCAAAACGGGATGCCCAGCACGCAGCAGAGCTCCGAGAACCGCGCGAGGCAGTCTGACGCCAACGCCTTTTGGGGATCGGCGGCGGGGTTGATCCGGGCATTGATTTCCCGGATCATGTCGAAGATCGCGGCGACGGCGTCCGCCGTGTTGAAGTCGTCGTCCATGGCGGCGATGAAGGCCGCCCGGTACTGTTCAAGCTCCGACACAAAGCGGCATTCCGCAACATCCAACTCCCCGTCACGGCCGTTTACGGTAAAGAACTCCAAATTTTTTCGCGCCGTGTCCAGCCGCTCCAAAGCGGCTTTTGCCTGGAACAACACCTCGCAGGAGTAGTTGAGCGGACTTCTGTAGTGGCTCATGAGCATGAACATGCGAATGGCGCCGTAGCCGCAGACCTCCGCCGCCTCCCGGACGGTGAAAAAGTTGTTCAGGGACTTGGACATCTTCCTGTTGTCGATGGAGATAAAGCCGTTGTGCAGCCAATAGTTCACAAACTTTTGGCCGCTCGCCGCCTCGGACTGCGCAATTTCGTTTTCGTGGTGGGGAAACATCAAGTCCGCGCCGCCGCAGTGGATGTCGAGGGTCTTGCCCAGGTAACGCCCGCTCATGGCGGAGCACTCGATGTGCCAGCCGGGGCGCCCCTCCCCCCAGGGCGAGGGCCAGGCGGGCTCCCCCTCTTTCGCCGCCTTCCACAGGGCGAAGTCCATGGGGTTCTCCTTCCCGTCATTGACATCCACCCGCGCCCCCGCCTGCAACTCTTCGAGGGGCTGGTGGCTCAGCGCCCCATAGCTCCGGAACTTGAGCGTGCGGAAATACACATCGCCCCCGGACGCATAGGCATAGCCTTTGTCAATCAGCGTCCGGATCATCTCTATGATCTCCGGGATATGCTCTGTGGCCCGGGGCGCAATCGTCGGCGGCCGGACGCCCAGTCCCTCCGCGTCCGCCTTGTACGCGGCGATGTATTTTTCCGCCACCTCCGCCGCGGGAATACCTTCTTCTTTCGCGCGGTTGATGATTTTGTCGTCGATGTCCGTAAAATTCTGCGCGAAGGTGACTTCATAGCCCCGATACTCGAAATATCGCCGCAGGACGTCGAATAGGATGATGGGCCGCGCGTTGCCCACATGGATGAAGTTGTACACCGTGGGCCCGCAGGCGTACATGCGGACTTTCCCCGGTTCAATGGGGACGAATTCCTCTTTTTGCTGGCTCATCGTGTTAAACAGTTTCACAGACGTATTCTCCTTTTTCATTCGTGTAGCAGGGCCGCGACGCGAGGTATTGCTCCAAGACCTCGAGCTGCTCCCGCAGCGCGGCGATGTCGATGGACACCGGATCGGTGACGCTCACCTGGTCGATCTCCCCGGCGAAGTTGACCCGCTGCCCCGCCAGCCGCACGATCCGGGCCGGGACGCCCACCGCCGTACTGTCCGGCGGAACCTCCTTGAGCACCACGGCGTTGGCCGCGATGCGGGCGTTGTCCCCGACCTTAAAGGGCCCCAAAACCTTTGCCCCCGCGCCCACCAATACGTTGTCTCCGATGGTGGGGTGGCGCTTGCCCTGATCCTTCCCCGTTCCGCCGAGCGTGACGCCCTGGTACAGCAGCACATCGTCGCCGATCTCGGCGGTCTCCCCGATGACGACGCCCATGCCGTGGTCGATCACCAGCCGGCGTCCGATCTTTGCGGCGGGGGGGATCTCGATGCCGGTTACGCGCCGCGTCCGCTGGGAGATGGCTCTGGCCAGAAAAAACAGCCTGTGCCGGTAACACCAGTTGGCCCGCCGGTGCCGCCGCACGGCGCGCAGTCCGGGGTACAGCAGCACAATCTCCAAGTCGGAGCGCGCCGCCGGATCCCTGGCCTTGTAGGCTTTGATGAGTTCCTTGCGTTCGGTAAACATGATAGAATCCTCCCTTTTCGCAGGGGCGATTAGAAATCGCCCGCTATTTTGTCATTGCGAGGCGACTGTCCCTGTCGCCGCGGCAATCCAGTTATTGCAGTTTTCTGGATTGCTTCGCTGCGCTCGCAATGACGTGCGCAGCCCGACATAAAAATGAAAAAGCCCCACACGCACACTGCGTGAGAGGCGAATAATCGCGGTTCCACTCCCATTTTATCACTCAGCCGGTCTGAGGGCATGACTGAGAAAACAAAACCCCAATAAAAACCGGCACGGCCTTAACGCG
>WQUU01000084.1 GCA_009781925.1 Bacillota bacterium
CGGGGGGCGACGCGGAATATAAATCATTTACAGCGGCATCGCCAGCATTTCAATCCACGCCCCCGCGCGGGGGGCGACGCTTCACCCATCCGCCGCCGCAGTTCCAACTTGATATTTCAATCCACGCCCCCGCGCGGGGGGCGACTTGCGGAGGGGTGCAGGGCGGGAGGCAGTTACAGCATTTCAATCCACGCCCCCGCGCGGGGGGCGACCTATTCAGGACGATTTCACCGCGAGCATTCGGGATATTTCAATCCACGCCCCCGCGCGGGGGGCGACTTTGCAATATGGCTAGTTTGTTTCGGTTTTTGTCATTTCAATCCACGCCCCCGCGCGGGGGGCGACAAATACCGGCTTTTCCGTGGAGATTTGCCAGAACCATTTCAATCCACGCCCCCGCGCGGGGGGCGACAATTAAGCGCCGGATTGTCCGGGTTGCTGATATTTCAATCCACGCCCCCGCGCGGGGGGCGACGCGCTCGGATACGCTTCCTGCAAAGTATGCGGACTATTTCAATCCACGCCCCCGCGCGGGGGGCGACAGCAAAAACAAATAGACGACATTGCAGCGCACGATCGGGATCTATCGATAATGACGGTCTTACATCTTGCCCGATCGTGTTTCTGCCTGTTTTTGCGTTAGAACCATATTACTTTCGTAAATATTCTGGTGCGAACATCCCTGTGTTTTCCTGTTCGCTTTCGGTTCGCACCTGCATTCTTAGACGATCAGAGGTTCTGTCACGTCGAAAGAGGGCTTTGCGCCGTAGTGCTCCACTTTGCTCTTATAGTGATTCCCCAGCGAATAAAACCGCAGGCTGTCCGTTTTCTCGTCCATGATCTTCAGCAGCTTGGCCCGCACCATGACCAACTGCGCCGCGTCGAGCTCGCACTCGAACACCGACATCTGCACGCGCCGCCCGTAGTCCGTGCAGGTCTTCGCGATCTGCCGCAGCCGCTTTTTCCCTCCCGCCGTCTCCGTGTTTACATCATATGTAATAAGAACGAGCATTGAAAACCTCACTTCCACAAAAACGGCGGGTACTCATCGAGGTCTCCGCGCAGGAAGCGCGCCAGCAGCAGCGACTGGACGTGTGGCACGAGCCCCCACTCGATTTTCTCATTCAAATATGGGTGCGTGATCTCCTCTTGCTTGCGGGTCTGCCAGGCGCTGAGAAAGATTTTGCGCGCCTCATCCGTGAGCCGGACGGCGCCATTTTCCTGCTGATGAAATCCGGAAGCGTCGATCTGCCGCAGATTGACAAGCGACAGCACAAAGCGGTCGGCATATACGGCGCGCAGCTCCTCCATCAGGTCAGCGGCCAAGGAGCGCCGGCCCGGCCTGTCCCGGTGCAGAAATCCGACAAAGGGATCCAGCCCCACCCCGCGCAGAGCGGCGGCCACATCGTTTGCCAGCAGAGCGTAGGCAAAGGAGAGCAGCACGTTCATGTTGTCCGTCGGGGGGCGGCGGCTGCGCGTCCGGAAGAAAAAGACGTCCTTCGACTGCAAAATCAGCTCGTCGAACACGGAAAAATACCGCGTCGCAGCCTCGCCCTCAATCCCGCGCAGTTCCTCGAGACCGCCCGCCTGCCGGAGCGGTTCGAGAGCTCTTGCGATCCCCCGCGCCGCCGCTTTAACCCGCTCGGCGTCGATGCGCATTTCGTGGTCGCGCAGGGCGCGCTCCAGCACCCAGCGGCTGTTGTGAAGCTTGCCGGTCAGGATGTTTTTCGCGATTGACGTACTCTGAGACATGTCATCCGCCGCGCGGTACTGGGTTCTGCGCAGAACCACGTTCCCTTGCTCAATGCCGGAGATATCCGCCAGGAAACGGCCGCTCTGGGTGAAAAACGAGAGCGCGATCTTCCGCTCGGCGCAGGCGCCCATCAGGGCCGGGGATGCGCCCGTATAGCCGAAGCTGACGATCCCCTCCAGGTTGTGGAGCGGCACCCGGAGCAGGGTCTCACTCTCCCGCAGCACGATGATGTTTTCCCCGTCCAAGGAGAGATAGGCCTCCGGCGTGGTCACATATAGGACGTTTAGCAGTTTTTTCACAGCTCCGCCGCCTCCCTCAGTGCGGACTCGATGTACTGCGCGGCAGTCCGGCTCTTCAACAATCCCGGTAGACACACCGTGTTTAAGGAGCAGCGCTGGCAGGATTTTGTGGGCTTGACGCGGGGCGTGTAGCGCCGGTCATAGTAGCCGTGCATCTCGGAGAACATGGCCCTGACCGCTGCGCGCAACTCGTCCGTCAGCATGACGGTCTCGCGGCGCCTTGTCTCCCCGTAGTACAGGCAGCTCTCCTCAATTTTAGGGCAGCCCAGCATCTCCTCGAGGCAGATGGCCTGCGCGGCCAATTGGAGCCTGTCACAATCTTCCGCTTTAGACTTGCCGCGCTTGTATTCGACGATCCGCGGCAGCCAGCGCCCCTTGCGCCCGAAGAGTTCCACGCCCCGCCCGTCATCCCGCAGGAATTCCACTATGTCGCACTGCCCGGAAGCGCCAAGCTCCGCCGAATGCACCGCCATATCCCGTGTGACGATCAAGTCTCCGCGTTTCTCCGCAAAAAACGGGTCGTGGGCCTTTTCGTGCAGCAGCCGCCCCTCGGCGGTGAGCGCGTTCTCTCCCCAAAGCTGTTCAATGTGGATCAGTGCCCACTGCCGCCGGCAGAAGGAGAAGTGCTGGATCCCGGACAGGGGGAGATAGTCGTCCTCTTGGTACATGTTACTCCCCGCCGAGTTCTTGGATGGAGATTCCCTCCAGCCGCGTCAGCGTATAACTGCCGTCGGGATTGACCGTAAGGCTGCGGTGTACTTTCGCCGAGGAGAGGGTCTGATCCGTATGAATCCACCAGATCACTTTCAAAACTTCCATACTCCCGGCAGGCCGGGCCGAGGACTCATCATTCTCAAACATCTTTTGCAGGGCGCTCTTCAGCTTTTCCGCGTCCGCGTCGGAAAACTCGGTCTTCTCCGCCAGTTGGCGGTTGATGCTGCCATAGGACACATAGACGCCCCGGTCAACCCGATGCTTCATGCCCATGGTATCCCCGGATTTTTTGGACGGATCCTTCGTGTTCGTGATGAGATTCACACTCTTCGTGATCTGTGTGCTGCTCACATCCACCGGCTCGACGGAAAAGGCGCTCTGGATACTCACGGGGCCCCGGATCGCGATGGACGCGCTGCTGTCATCCACGCCGGCCAGCACCTGGCCGAAGGCCCGGACATCAAACCACTGCTTACAAGCGGCCCTTGCTTTCTTTTCTCCGTCCTTTTCCTTGGCAAGGGCTTTAATTTTCTCATTGGCGTTATAGCGGTCTTTGATGCTGCGATATCCATCCTTGCGGTAGTCGTCCGACTGGATCAGGATCGCCTCGCCGTCGTCCAGCAGACGGTTCCTGATCTTGCGCTTTAGGCATACGTCGCTGATCTCTCCATAGCCATCGTAGTTGACCCGGGGGCGGTTCCCATTTAATGGATCTCCGTTGGGGTTCGCGTTGGTGACGCCGATAATCACCGCAAAATCAATCTTTTTGCTCAGCATATTCTGTCTCCTCTTCCATATTTTTTGTGTTCAACGCCCTGCGCTGCAGGGAATAGCCCATCAGATATTTTCCGCTCAAATTGCTGTCGCTCTCAAATGTGTTCTCTGGAAAGAGGGCCATGATGGCATCTATCTGCCGCTGGTACCATTCTCCGATACCGATCCGGTACAAGTACTGCATGTATGGCGGCAGTTGTTGAGAACGGATCAAATTCCACGTTCGGAAAGGCTTAACCGCAAAGGCGGACATGTACCGCACCGCGTTTGTGGGGCGCTTGTCGGTGTCGTTCCCGCCAGTCTGCCGATACCGCGCATAGCTTTCGATCCGATCCGCCAGCGCCAGCAACCTGCCATAGAGATAGTCCCGATCCCTGCATGTGCTGTCCAGCTCCAAAGAAAACTCCTCCTTTTTGTCCGTATAATATTTTCTCACGATGGCGCAGGCCACGCTTACCGCATTTTCCCACTTGGGCTTGTCCCACCCGCCGTCCTGTTTGTCATAGGAAAACGGATTGGAGACGCGCTTTACCGCGGCGTCCAGCCGGCCCCTGTCGATCCGCTCGCCGTTCAGAATACAGTGCAGGAGCCGCTCCCGGCCCTGTTTTCTGATCTTGTCGTAGCCCTCGCCTCTCGGCTCGCCGAACACGGCCGCGATGATCCGGTCAGCGCTGGGCGTGGAGACAGCGGCCCTGCCGCCCTCCCAGAACCACCACCGGCAAGAGGCGTGCCATGACACAATGCGGTCAATGTATTCGTTCTCAGGCAAATCCTGGTAGTATGTGACGGCCATGCGCCCCGTAGTGGCCGCGTCCACGACAAGAACAGCAATGTGTCGCTTCCCATAGTTTTGTAATTGCCTGGCATTGCCTTTGCCGGCGAGTGCGCTTCGGAACTTCTTTGCGAAGTCGCTGTCAAGTTCGCCTACCGCCGCGATGACTTTATCCGTTTCGGTCTGTCCCGGTTCGTTATATACGCCGAGGGAGTCCAAAAGTCCCTGCGTACTCGCAAGAGGGGGCGGTGCGGCACTGCCGTCCTCTACCGCCCAGGCAACGATGGCCTGGCTGTCACAGCGGTATCCCTGGGTCGCGATGAGATATTTGAGCATCGCATGGGCCTGATGGCTCGCCTTTGCGCTGATGGCGTTGGCCTGATACGGCTTTATAAAGCGCCCACGGTAGGTGTAGTTTGCCTCATCGTTGCAGCTGATGAGTTTTGCCCCGTTCGCGGCGGGGTTGACGCCCTTTGGGTGTTTTAGGTTGACAGGGGCCGTTTCTCCCGTGACGTAGCACAGTGTCTTGTCTTCCGGCTGCGTGGTTTCACAGTACGCCTGCCATGCGGCGGCGACAGCGCTGTCCTCCCAGAGATGCGGCGTGAGATCGCCGGGAGTCTGTACCGAAAAGCGCACAAACAGCTTAGGATTTTCGGCCTCAATGCCGGAGGCCTGCAGATCGCCAATCAATGTGCCGCCTTCGACATACTTGCACACGGCCTCCACCTTCGGGTGATATCCGCTCCACGCCGCGAGTTGCTTGAAATACATACCGCGTCGCTTCTCGTCCGGAGCGAGGTATCCGATCTGCTCATGCAGCGGATGCGCCGCGGGCGCGCTTGTGCGGGAGGCGGAGTCCTCCGTACAAGGGATGGGGATGTTCAGTTTTCCCGCCTCGGCGCGGCAAAAGTTTCCCTGGCCGTCGATGGTGACGCAGACGTCCGTGTTCATCGCCATGTGGTTCGGCGGCAGCAGGATGTTTCCCTTCTCGTCCGCCACGCCGACGATGCTCGTGAGCCGGTTATAGGTCTCGGCCAAATTTCCAAACCAACTCAAGCGGGATCACCCTCCTCCGCGAACCTAAAATTTTCACCCGGAACAAACCGCTTGAACTGATAGTCTCCGCCGTACTCCCGCACCGTTCGGCGCAGCGCCACATCTCGCGGGTCGGCAAATTCGATGACACTGTCCTGCATCGTCTGATGCCACAGGCGAACGCTGAGCTCGTTTTGGCCGGTCTCATCCGGGTAGCCGAAGCTATGGAACATAAGGCCAAAGTTCAGCGAACCGTAGTTGTCGTAAAATCCCTCACCTTCGCCGAAGACGCAGGGCTCCACATAAGCCTGGCACTCGCGCGTCCCCAAAAACACGTCCCGCCGTCCCCCTTGTGCGATACAGCGCTTGGCGATGTTGTGGTGCTTGTTCTCGTCGCGGTCTCCAGCCAGGTCGGGACGCTGTTCGTTCCACTCGAAATGCGCCGAAACCTGGTAGGCCACATCCTTGAGATAGGTGTAGCACGCCAGCTCATTGCCTCCATTCATCTTGACAGGGCGGATGCCCTTGCTCTCCGTCTGGATGCGGTTGAGCACCCGTACCGCGTCGATATACCATATTATGGTAGGTTTCCAATAGCAGCTTTCTATCACCCCCTTCAGCGCCTGATAAGTCGGCGTCTGGTAGCTGAATTTCTCGCCGCCAGTCCGCGTGATCGGATCGGAAAACAACGCATATCTGCCGTAGACCAGAAACTGTACTGCATTTCGCTTTTCTGCCATCCTGCCATGTCCTCCTATATACACAAGAATTCGGGATGTCCGTCTAAATTTACGCCAAACTCCGGGTCATAAAAACCGCTGTCCAGCACCCAAAGCCCTCTTTCGACCGCTTCCTCCTTGAACGCTCCGCTTTTATTCAGCGCGTCCATCTGAAATTTGTACAGGGACACGCTGTACCGCCCCAGTTTGCGCAGCAGGCGCCGCTTTGCGTCTATGTCATCTGTCGCGGTAAGCTCGTCCAACAGCGCGGCGCTTCCGCCCTCATCCTGTCCGTTACTGTAGAGCACAACCACATCCGTCTGTCCCGGCGCGATGACATAGAATTTCTCCTCG
>WQUU01000085.1 GCA_009781925.1 Bacillota bacterium
GTCGTCAAAGCCGATGACCGCCACATCCTCCGGCACGCGGAGGCCGTTATTCCGCAGCGCCCGGATCACGCCGTAGGCCGTCTTGTCCGCGCCGACGAAAAACGCGTCCGGCAGTTTTCCCTCCCGAATCAGCGCGCTGACGCGCCGGCAGGCGAGCCCCTCCTCGAAATCGGCGTGAATGACGCTGTCCTCGGTCACGGCGGCGCTGTAGTCGCGCATGGCCTTTAAGAAGCCGTTCATCCTGTCCAATGTGACATTGTAACCCATGTCGCCCGTCACATGCCAGATTTTCCGATAGCCGCGCTCCAGCAGGTGGCTGGTCGCGCGGTAGGCCCCGCCCAGATTGTCGAGCTGAATTTTGTTGTGCTCACAGCCGGATATGTTGCCTTCAATCAGCACAAAATGGCTGGTTTTTTCGACAATGCCTTTGAACACCTCAGCGTCCGCCAGGCGGCTGCCGAAGGCGATCAAGCCGTCGGCGCGGCCGCGCACGAAATAGTCCACATAGCGGAATTTATCCTCCCGGTTGTCCCGGCCGCTGCAAAAAATGATATTGTACCCGAGTTCCTCGCCCATGTCCTGCAGGCCCCGGATGAGGTCGAAGAAATATTTATCGCAGAGATCGTCCATGACCACGCCGATGGTCTGTGTCTTTTGGCTGACCAGCGCGCGCGCCAGCGCATTGGGCGTATAATTGCGATCCTTGATGACAGCGAGAATTTTTTCCCTGTTCTCCGGGCTTACGCCCCGCCTGTTGTTTAAGACCCGGGAGACAAGCGCTCGGGAGACCTGAGCCTCCCGCGCGATGTCGGAGATGGTCGCCATGGCGTCCCTCCTTCGCATACGGTTATTGTCATTATTATAAAACATGTACAAAAGAATGTCAACCGATTTACAATCAATTTTTATGTAAACAATCCAAACTTTTGGATATCTCCCAAATGTATCTTGACAAAACGGACAAAATACGGTATCCTTTTTGTAAAGCGATTTACACCATAGGGGATACCGGTATGAGCAGCCGAAAGCAAAGCAAATACTTCTATCTTTTCATCGCGCCGTGGATTGTCGGGTTTCTGGCGTTCACGCTCTACCCGCTGATCGCCTCTCTGTTCTTCAGCTTTACCAAATATGACGCGGTGCACCCGGCGACCTGGATTGGCCTTCAGAATTTCATCAACCTGTTCCAGGACAAAATCTTCTTCATCTCCATCAGACAGACGCTGTACTATACCCTGGTGAGTGTGCCGCTCGGACTGCTGGTCTCCCTGAGTTTCGCCATGCTGCTGAACAGCTGCATGCGGCTAAAAGGGATGTTCCGCACCTTCCTATACCTGCCCAGCATGGTGACCGGCGTCTCGCTCTCGCTGCTGTGGATGTGGATCTTAAACCCCCAATACGGTGTGCTCAATTATCTACTGAGTCTCGTGGGGATCCAGGGGCCGCAATGGATGGGGAGCAAGGTCTGGGCGGTGCCCGCTTTGATCCTGATGAGCCTCTGGGGCGTGGGTGAAGGCATGGTGCTGTTTTTGGCCGCGCTGAAAGGAGTCCCACAATCGCTGACAGAGGCCTCTCTGCTGGATGGCGCGGGCTGGTGGCAGCGCTTTCGGCATGTCACGCTGCCGATGATCTCCCCGATCTTTCTCTTTCAGCTCATCATCAGCCTCATCAACTCCTTCCAGGTGTTTACGCAGGCCTTTGTCATGACCAAAGACGGGGGGCCGGCCTACGCCACGACCTTCTATGTCTACTACCTCTATAAAAACGCCTTCGCGAACTTCAAGATGGGCTATGCCTCGGCCATGGCTTGGCTGCTGCTGCTCTTCACAATGCTGGTGGCCCTTTTCATCATCAAATCCTCCAGCAAAATGGTGCATTACGAAGGGGGCGCAAACACTTGAGGGAAAAGAAGATCCGTGAGACCAGGCTGCGCTACGGGAGCAAGACAAAGACCCGCGTTATGTCCACGGTGATCGTATTTGTGCTGATCGTTTGTTCCGTCATTATGCTTACCCCTGTGGTGATCATGATAACGACGGCGCTGAAAACCCAAACGGAAATCTTCCAGATCCCCCCGCGGCTGTTTCCGTCGATTCCGCAGTTTTCGAACTATGTCAAAATTTTTACCGATCTCAACTATTTCCATTATTTCCTGAACAGCTTGTTTATCGCGGTATTTGTCGTCGTCGGCACCTTGATCTCCTCATCTCTTGTCGCGTTCGGATTTTTTCGGTATAAGACAAAGGGGTCGGGGGTTCTGTTCCTCATCGTCATCGCCACGCTGATGATCCCCTATCCGGCGGTGATGATTCCCGAGTACATCCTGTTCAACAAGCTGCGCTGGGTGAACACCTATCTGCCGCTCATTGTGCCGGCTTTTTTCGGTTCGGCTTACATGATTTTTCTGCTGCGCCAATTTTTCTCCACCATCAGCAACGAGCTGTTTGACGCGGCGCGGATCGACGGCTGCGGCGAGTTTCGGTGCTATTGGAATATCGCCGTGCCGCTCTCCAAGACCGCCCTGGCCGTTGTCGCGATCTTTTCCTTTCTCTGGAACTGGGACGACCTGCTGTCGCCCGTCATCTATCTGAGCGATCAAAAACTATTTACACTGCCTGTTTTTTTGTCCGGCCTGGGTTCAAGATACCGCATACCGCCCTGGAATCTCAATATGGCCGCCGCTACGATCACGGTACTCCCAGCCATCATCCTGTTCATTTTTTGCCAAAAGTATTTCGTCGAGGGCATTGTCACAACCGGGATCAAAGGATGACGCCGCTCGAAATGATAATCAAATTTGGAGGGAGAGTCCATCAATGAAAAAGAGGAACGCCACGCTCGCCATCTTGCTCGCGCTTGCCATGTGCCTGGGGCTGTTCGCGGCCTGCGGGAACAACACGACCACCACGACCGCGCCGCCCGCGACCACGGCGGCAGCCGACACCGGCACGCCGGCCCCCGTCCCCAGCCCCAGCCCGACGGATGACCAGACGCCAGTCACGATCTCACTCATGACACTGAGTTCGTCGGACAAGGGCTATTTCAACGTACTGGCGGATCAGTTCCACGCGCTGCACCCGAACATCACGGTGAACATCATCAACACCCCCTACGACGATTTTGACTCCAAACTGCTGACTATGAACGCCTCGGGCACCGGCCCGGATATCTTCACCCACGCGCAGATCATGGGGCTCTATGATTTTGTCGCCCAGGGCATGGTCATGGATATGACCCCCTATATCCAAAAATACGGCTTCGACGGCGTGGGGCTGGGCATCCCCCAGAATGTCATGGATATGGGCGTCGTCAACGGGAAAACCTACGGCGTCCCGCTGAACACCTACACCAGCGTGATGCTCTACAACAAAGACCTCTTTGATAAAGCGGGCGTGGCCTATCCGCCCTCCGACTACTCGGATGCCTCCTGGACTTTTGACTCCATGGTGCAGAAAGCCAAAGACGTGATGGCCGGCAATCCGGGCACATATGGGGTGCTTTGGGACTGGAGCGGCAGTAGCCCGATTCAGGATCCCGAATATTTGAGCGGAATGCCGCTGTTCAACATGGATCCCAGCAACCCGGCTTACGCGACCTCCAGCAACATTCTCGATCCGAAGATTATCGCCGCGTACCAAGGTATTGCGGATGCGGCGAACGTCGATAAGGTCACGCTTTCCCCGTCGAAGATCATCTCCCTGCAGGGCGGCAACAGCGACGCCGATCCGTTTATCACCGGCAACATCGCGATGACCGTGGGCGGCGCGTGGATCATGTACAGTGTGCCCGATTGTCCGTTTCATGTCGGCATCGCGGCGATCCCGATCGGGGCCAATCCCGACCAGCGCTCGGTGCTCTACACCGACCCCTACTGCATCAACAGCGCCTCCAAGCACCCGGATGAGGCCTTCCAGTTCATCGCCTTCATGGCCCAGGTGGAGAACCAGAGAACCGTCGTCACCGAGGGAGAGGGCAACCCGCCTGCCAACACAAATGCGCTGGACGCCTATTACAGCTACTTCAGCCAGGGGCTGGATCAGACCGATATGCAAAACGCCATCACGGGCGCGCTGTCCCATGGCGTGGAGGATGTCGAGCATCTGCTCGCCGGCTCCGGCCAGATCCACGACTTGCTGTATAACGAACTCAATGACATGTATGAGGGCAACGAGACCGCGGCGGCGGCCTGTGCGCGCATCGCGCCCGAGCTGGATCAGCTTTTGCAGCAGATACAGGCGGATAAGGACAGCGGGTCGTAAGGCCCGCGCGAACATGACGAGCCGGGGCCGCAGCAGGCGGCCCCGGCGGAAACTGTCTTTTGACGGAGGAGGTTCCCTCTTTTGCGATATATTTTGGGTATAGACCAAGGAGGGACCAAAACCGCGGTTGCGCTGATGGATGATACGGGCGCGATCCGCGGCTGGGGGACGGCTGACGGGGCCTATTTCCCCGATGTGGGCCTGGACGCCGCCCTGTCGCATGTTGAGAGTCTGGCGAGCCGCGTGCTGGCGGAGGCTTCGGTCAGCTTGGCAGAGATCGGCCAAGTTGTCGCGGGCATCACCGGCATCGACTATCCGGATGACGAGGAAAAAGTGTGCGCCGCGCTCAGGAAGATACTGGGTCTGGAACGGGTGGAGGCGCACAACGACTGCGTGATCGCGCTGTTCTCCGGCACGCAAAAACCCTACGGCGCCGTATTGTGCGCGGGCACCGGCGCCAATGCGGCGATCATCCGTCCGGACGGCAGCCGCTTTGTGATGAGCGATTATATGGGCAGGGAACTGCAGGGCGGGGCCGCGCTCTCCTACCGGGCGCTGCGCAAGGTTTTTGACGCCGACCTGGGGCTATTGCCGCCCACGGAGTTGACGCGGCTGTTCTTGGATTTCGGCGGCCAACCGACCGTATTCGCGTTATTGAGAGAGTCCATTGCCCACGAAGAGTCCCTGCGCAGGCGGGTGCTCGGGCTGGTTCCTCAGATCATCTCTCTGGCGGAGACGGGCGATCGGGTGACGGCCGCGCTGTTGGATGAAATGGCCCGGGATCTGTGCGCATATTTTATCGCCGGTCTGCGTAAGATGGGAATGTTGACCCTTGCGTTTGATATCGTTTTGGCCGGAAGCGTATTCAAAGGGGAGCACAATCCGCTGACAGCCAATATCATCCGGCGTCTCAGCGCGGAGGCGCCCTCCGCAACGATTGTCAACGCGAAATATGAGCCTGTGGTCGGGGCCTGTGTCATGGGTTTTTTGCGGGAGCGCGATTTTACACCCCAGGTATCCCGGAGGCTGGAGCTTTCGGCCCAGCAGCTGGGCCTGCTTCGGACGATATGAGTAGGCGGAGAAATTCACGCCAGATATAAATCGATTTACATATTTTCCGGATTTAGGAAAAACTCGTCACGGACGCCATATTTATGCTGGCGGATCATTTTCAGTGTATTCAGAGAGATATGAATCAGAGAGATAAAAGAAATGGCAAATTTTTCCGATTTTTTGGAATTACGGTATCTTTTAACTCAATCAATTTTATTTTGGAGGGTGGAAATTGCACATGAAAAAACGGGTTATCTCCTTTGCGCTGGTTCTATGTTTTCTGATGAGCCTGGTCACCGTACTCGCCCCGACAAAGGCCGAGGCCGCCGCGCCGCCGGCACTCGCATCGGGCACGAATGCCACCACGCCCCACGCCGCCTGGAACTCCGCCACCGCCCCTACGGCGGCGCAGAACTTTTGGGAACTGATCAACGGTATCCCGGCGGGCAACGCCTACGCGCGCTATCCCTTCCCACAGCACGACGTGTATACGATCCCGGCGGGGATGCCGACCGCCGTGGGAACCCAGACCGGCCTGAGCGCCACGGCGGCCCAGACCGCGATGGACAACACGATTCTCACAAACTTTCTAAACATCCTCAAGAACGACGTCTTCATTGACACCGGGGCATCCAGCGGCGCTACGCCGCAGACGGATGTCAATAAATTTCAATTGGCATTCTATCACTTGAGCGACGACCATAAGGGGAACCTCTCGCTGACCGTCTCCGAGACCCACGGCTACTGCACGCTGGAGCTGGCTCTGATGGCCGGCTGCGAGCAATGGCTGAAAAGCAACGGTTACACATTTTATGGCAACTGCACCAACCTCCAGCAGTATTACAACGCGGCGTTGCGCACCTACATATGGAACCGGAGCGTCAGCGGAACTACCGTAGTTGCGAGTAACGGCACTTCCTATCCGAATCCCATAGCCGGCTGGTACACGAATATTTCAAACGCAAATTATACCGGTTCAGGCAGGGCGTCACGCCAGTCACATCTGATGAGCTGGGTAGTCAGCCCTCTGACCCTGCTGACCAGCGGCAACACAGCCGCCGGACGCGGCGTCAA
>WQUU01000086.1 GCA_009781925.1 Bacillota bacterium
AGCCGAAAGGCACTACCCTCGCGTTTGCCAGCATCAATATCGACGACAAATTCGCCGTGAACGGCATCCGCGTGGTCCGAAGCGAAAAGGGCCCGTTCGTGGCCATGCCGCAGACGCGGGACGCCAAAGGTGAATACCGCGACGTCTGCTTCCCGGTCACGAAGGAACTCCGCCAGCAGATCAACGACGCCGTGCTGACGGAGTACAGCGCCGCGAAGGACACGTTGGTGACGCAGAAAGAGTCCACGGTCGAGAAGCTGCGCGCGGCGGCCACCGCCGCGAAGGAGCGGCCGCCGCAGGCGAAGGCAAAATCGGCGGCTAAGCACGCCGGCGCGGAACTGTAGGGCCGAGTATGGATACGCTGAAACTATACAGCCCCTTGGAGTTCTATCTCCACGACCCGCGGGAAGAGGAGCGCAACGGCGAGTACGGTATGTACGATCTCTACGACAAGCGGTACATCATCCCGCACGACGAGGCGTGGGAGCGGCAGGACGCCCTCGATCTCGCCCTCCTGCGCGACCGCGACCGTATGGACGCCGAGCGCGGACTGGCCGAATACCTGCCCGCCGAACTGCGGGAAAAAATCCGGTCGCTGTTCCCCGACATCGAGTATTACGGCAATTACTTCTACTGCGCGGCCACGGCGGAGTTGACCGCGCCGCTGACGGAGGCGGAACTGGCGAAGCTGAAGGACTGGTGGTCCGGGCAGCTGAGCGACGGCTGGGGCGAGAGCTTCGAGCAGCGGGAACTCGTAACCGGGCGCGAGGTGATGTATGTCGTACCCTGGTGGCCGGGCGATATGTTCTATATCGACACGGAGCGGGAGTTCCGGCGGCGGCTGGGGCTGGAGCCGGAGCCGCGCACCGTACACGACTGGCTGCGGCAGGGGCAGGAGCGGACGAAGTATCAGCCGCGGCAGATCAGGCGCACGTTTAAGCATCACGGGGAGGAGCTGTAGGGCATATTGAATATCAAAGATAACAGCATACGGCTCGGCAGCTTGTTTGACGGCATAGGGGGCTTCCCCTATGCCGGTTCTTTTTTCGGGATCGAGCCGCTCTGGGCCAGCGAGATTCTGCCCCAGGCGATCTCGGTCACAAGGCGGCGCTTCCCCAAAATGGCCCATGTCGGCGACATCACGGCCCTTGACGGCGGGACACTCCCGCCCGTGGACATCATCACCTTTGGGAGCCCGTGCCAAGACCTCTCGACCGCTGGTCGGCGTGCTGGCCTTGCCGGGGAGCGGAGCGGCCTCTTTATGGAGGCGATCAGAATCATCGATGAAATGAGGGAGGCAACGAATGGACAAAAACCCGCCTTTGCCGCATGGGAAAACGTCCCAGGAGCACTCAGTAGCGGGTTCCCCAGCGGGGCTGACTTTGCTGCCGTGCTCTCGGCTTTCACAAAAACCGAAATTCCAATACCTCGGTCTGGACGCTGGGCAAACGCCGGCCTGGTGCGAGGCCGAGGCGTTACTGTCGCTTGGCGGGTGCTCAACGCCAGTCTGTGGGGAGTCCCCCAGCGCAGGCGTCGTGTGTTTCTTGTCGCAAGTTTTGGAGCCCCGTGTGCCGGAGAAGTATTATTTGTCGAGAACGGCCTGTCAGGGCATCCTGCGCCGGGCGGCCAAGCGGGGCAAGGACTTGCCGTCGATGCTCCGGGAGGCGCTGGAGGCGCAGTGCCGGGACGCTGCCTGACACCTTGGGACAGAACCCAATCGCGGGTGTTTCCCGTGGGCAGTATGGCTCCAACGCTCGCCGGCGCTGACGGCGGTGGGGGGCGGAACCCCGGAGGGCTGGTGTTTGTCGAGCCGGAGTTTGCGCGGACACTGACCGCGCGGGGTGACGGCAGCCCCGGCGTTGATCTGGGGCCAAATGTAATAGCCGTAGGAGTACATCAAAACCAAGCCGGGGATGTCACGGTGTCCGAAGCCGCCTACGCCCTCGCCACCACGGGGAACGCAACCAGCCGCAACGCGCCGCTTGTGGCGCACCCGGAAATATCCGGTACGCTCTGCGCCTCCGGCGCGGGGCTGTCCCGGCCCGCGGGAATGGCGTCGGAGCCGGACTTGTGTGTCGCTTACGCTCTCCCGCCTATTCCGATTCACAACAAGGCCACGCGCTATCAGGGCGGCGGGCCCACACGCAAGGACGACGGGGCCGGCAACGGTCTCGGCATCGGCAGACCCGGCGATCCCACACCGGCAATGACGGCGGGCGGTCAGCACGCGGTCGCAAGCGCGGCCCGCTCCGGCTACATCGTCCGCCGCCTGACACCGACAGAATGTGAGCGTTTGCAGGGTTTCCCGGACGGCTGGACAGCGGCCGACGCTGACGGGAAACCGATCAGCGATTCCAAGCGCTACATGATGCTCGGCAACAGCGTCGCCATCCCCTGCGTGGCCTTCGTGCTGGGCGGGATCGCGGCGCAAATGATGAAAACGAGAGAGGAGGCAGCCTGATGCCCTTCGTACCCGTTCCGAAAGACCTGACAAAAGTCAAGACAAAAGTGGCGCTGAACCTCACAAAGCGCCAGCTCATCTGTTTCGGGGCCGCCGCCTTAGTGGGCCTGCCCACCTACTTCCTGGCCAGGGGCGCCCTCGGCAACACCGTCGCGGTGTTCCTGATGATCGGCCTGATGCTGCCCTTCTTCTTTATAGCAATGTATGAGCGCGATGGGCAGCCCGCCGAGAAGATCCTGCGAAACTTTTTGCGGGCCAAACTCTGGCCCGGCACACGCCCTTATAAGACCGAAAACCTGTACAAATATTTGAGCATGGGAGGTACCCCGATTGCAAAACAAGGCAAAACAGCAACAAAAACGGCTGCCCGCAAACGTCCGGCAGGCACAGGCAAGTAAAACTGGCGGCGCGGCCGCTTCCCTGTCGACGAAGTTCTTCGGCCGGCCGGACAAACCGCAGACCGCCCAGCAGTCCATCCCCTACCGGGAGATGTACCGCGATGGCGTCTGCCGCGTCAACAGCCGGCTGTACACCAAAATGGTGGCGTTCACGGACATCAACTACCAGCTCGCGCAAAACGAGGACAAGAGCGCCATCTTTGACTCCTATTGCGAGTTCCTCAACTATTTTGACTCCAGCATCAGCGTTCAGCTCACCTTCGTGAACAAGCGCGTCAACGTCCGCGAGTTCGAGCGGTCCATCGACATCCCCCAAAGGGACGACGC
Organism: Bacillota bacterium; assembly: GCA_009781925.1. Lineage (GTDB taxonomy): Bacteria > Bacillota > Clostridia > Oscillospirales > Oscillospiraceae > WQUU01. The sequence goes on from WQUU01000086.1 coordinate 3,187, forward strand.
CTTTGACTCCATTCGGCGCGAGTACGCCGACATGCTGAAAAGCCAGCTCGCGCGGGGCAACAACGGCCTGGTCAAGACCAAGTACATCACCTTCGGGATCGAGGCCGACAGCCTGAAAGAGGCCAAGCCCCGCCTCGAGCGCGTGGAGGCCGACGTGCTCGCCGGATTCAAAACCCTCGGCGTTCCGGCCCGTCCCCTGACCGGGCTTGAGCGGCTGGAGATCTTGCACGGCCAGCTTCACCCTGACGGACGCGAGAAGTTCCGCTTCGACTTCCGGGACATCGTGAGGGCCAGTATCTCCACGAAAGACGCCATCGCGCCGGCCGGCTTCGACTTCCGCGACAGCAAAACATTCCGCGTAGAATCGTACTACGGGGCGGCCAGCTTTATTCAGATCACCGCGCCGGAGCTCACGGATCGGATGCTTGCCGACCTGCTCGACCTGACCTCGCCGGTGACCGTCACGCTGCACATCCAGTCCATCGACCAGGCCGAGGCCATCAAGACGGTCAAGCGCAAGCTCTCCGATCTCGACAAAATGAAGATCGAGGAGCAGAAGAAGGCCGTCCGCGCAGGGTATGACATGGACGTGCTGCCCTCCGACCTCGTCACCTACGGCAAGGAGGCCGCGGCGCTGCTCAACGATCTGCAGAGCCGCAACGAGCGCATGTTTTTGGTCACAATCCTCGTCCTGAACACAGCCAAAAGCAAGCAGAAGCTGGAGAACGACATCTTCGCCGCGGCTGGCGTCGCGCAGAAGTATAACTGCGAACTCAAAAGGCTGGAGTACCAGCAGGAGCAGGGCCTGATGTCCTCGCTTCCGCTGGGGCTGAACCAGATTGAGATCCAGCGCGGGCTGACCACGTCGTCCACCGCCATTTTCGTGCCGTTCACGACGCAGGAGCTTTTCATGCGCGGAGAGGCGCTGTACTATGGGCGCAACGCGCTCTCCGGCAACCTGATCATGGCGGATCGAAAGCTGCTAAAGAACCCGAACGGACTGTTCTTAGGCACCCCCGGCTCCGGCAAATCCTTCGCGGCCAAGCGTGAAATCGTCAATGTATTCCTGATGACGGAGGATGACATCATCATAGCGGATCCCGAAGCGGAATATTTCCCCATCGTCCAGCGTCTGGGCGGCCAGGTCATCAAACTCTCGCCTACATCGCCTCAACACTTGAATCCGATGGATATTAACCCAGACTACGCGGATGAGGAGGATCCCCTGACCCTTAAAAGCGACTTCATCCTTTCGCTGTGTGAACTCATCGTGGGGGGCAAGGAGGGCCTCGCCCCGGTGGAGAAAACGATCATCGACCGCTGTGTCCGGCTGGTCTACCGGGACTATCTCAGCGACCCCTGCCCTGAAAATATGCCCGTGCTGGAGGACTTGTACGATCTCCTGCGCTCCCAGTCCGAGCCGGAGGCGCAGAACATCGCCACCGCATTGGAGATCTACGTCACCGGCAGCCTCAACGTGTTCAACCACTGCACGAACGTGGACATCGACAACCGGGTCGTCTGCTTCGACTTCAAGGAGCTCGGCAAAGGGCTGAAAAAGCTGGCGATGCTGATCCTTCAGGACGCCGTCTGGAACCGTGTCACGCTGAACCGCGCCGCGCGAAAAACCACCTGGTTTTACGTGGACGAATTCCACTTGCTCCTAAAAGAGGAGCAGACGGCCAGCTACTGCGTCGAGATCTGGAAGCGCTTCCGCAAATGGGGCGGCATCCCGAGCGGTCTGACACAGAACGTGAAGGATCTGCTGGCCTCCCGCGAAGTTGAAAATATCTTGGAAAACAGCGACTTTATCTACATGCTGAATCAGGCGTCGGGCGACCGGCAGATTCTCGCAAAGCAGCTCGGTATCTCGCCCTATCAGCTCTCCTATGTCACCCACAGCAACGCCGGCGAGGGGCTGCTGTTCTATGGGGACGTCATCATCCCGTTCCAGGATCGCTTCCCAAAGGATACCGAAATCTATACCTTGCTTACGACTAGGCCCTCCGAGGCGCAGTCATGAGCGCGGCTACGGGTTCGCTCACGCAAAACGCCGATGTGCGTGAGCTGTTCGGCATCTTGCACGACAACAATATCGACACGCGGGATCTGACTGCCATCATCAGCTCGGTCGCCGCAATGGAGCGTCAGCTCTCCGCCGCCGTGAATGAGCTGACCTCCATGCGGCGCGAGCTCGCCGCCATGCGGGAGGAGCGCAGCCACCCGGTCAAGACGGCGCTGGAAAAGGAGGTTCGGCTGCTCTCGGACAAGATCAAGGGTATCCGCGCCAAGCTCAAAGCGGTCAAGGACGGGATCATCAGCGAATGCAGGCGGGCTGTCGCCGCGTTCAAGGGCGCCGGCGTATCGGCGCTCAACAATCTCGCCGGGTTCTTCGAGATCAAACCGGCGCTAGAGTCCCTGCGGAGCAGCATCAGCGACGGGATCACGTCCAATCAGGCGTCCATCGCCAGGATCGAGCGGATCAGTGAGGCGCACCATACGGCGGGCCGCGCCATACGGAATATTGGCCGCGCCATCAGCGGCCAAGAGCCGGTCCCGGACATCAAGGCCAACGGAGCTCTGGCGCGGCTCATCGAGACGCCGTTTCGGGTACAACTGCGCAGTTTGACCGGCTCGCTTCGGGAAGTGAACAGAGCCTTGGCCGGGCTTGACCGCTTGGAGAAGGCCGCCGCGCGCCGCGCCGAACACGACCGCCCGTCCACGCTGGGGACGATGAAAGCCCTGCAGCAACAGGTGAATCAGAAAAAGAGAGACGCGCCGGCGCAGGAGAAAGCCAGGCAGAATGAGGCCGCCATTTGAGTGGCCTCATCATTTTTCGGAGGAGGTAATCGACACTTTGGAGCGCGAACCCTCACATCGGCCGCGTGACCGGAACATACGGGAAATGATGCCTGACGGTATGGAGACCGCCAGCGAAAACATCGGCGACGCCGGGAGGCAGGACTTCAGCCGCCGCGCGGATCCCGCGCGGGGCAGCCCGTCCGGGCGACAGGGCGGTATGCCGATTTCTGTCCGCAACGCGATCACACGTCAGTATAATCAGGCGCGGCAGCCCGATCAGCCGGCAGTCGTCAAACCAACGGATGTTCAGCCCACTGCTGAAATGTCATCCCATTACATGGCCGGAGCCCAGGACAGCAGACGGGCGGAACCTGCGCCGCGGTCACGGCAGGGTAAAATCTACAGCCAGCGGCATTTCCGCACAAAAGATTCTCTCGATCCCGCTCCGGCTGCGACCCCAGTCCCGTCCCCGGCTGCATCGCCGGCGCCAAACACATCAGCCACATCAGTCACAGACGGCGCCACATCTACGGCTCCACCGCAGTCACAGCGACCGGACGCCAAGCCGTCACACGAGAGTACCGCTCCGCACGTCCCTGTTAAAAGACCGGCGAGGCTTCAATTTTCGAAGGATGAGACCCCACCGTCTGGGACGCCGTCCAGCGCCGCGGCGAAAAAGGTATCCGGCAAGGCCCGGCGTTCCGAGGTAAAATTGGACGCCGCTAAGAAAAATCTCCCCAAAAAGCACAGAGTCAAAATTGGCAGCACCGTTGACACTTCAAGCGGCAAGCCCAAGCGAATACTGCGCTTTGAGACCGAGGGTAAAAGCAAACAGGCGCATCTCCGTGGCCCCGCCGTCACCCGCCCAATCAAGATGGGGGCCAACACCGCCGTCGCGGTCGGGCACAGAAAGCTCTATGAGGCGGAGCATGAAAACGTCGGCACAAAGGCCGCCCACCGGGGCGTGACGCTGGCCGAGGGCGGGGCCCGTACCGCGTACCGGCTGCATAAGACCGCGCCCTACCGCAAGGTGGAGCGGCTGGAGAGCAGATCCACCAAATTGAAGGTCAGGGAGGGCTATCAGAAAGCAGTCGCAGAGAATCCCAAGCTGAAAAGCAATGTGATCTCTCGCATGGCGCAGAAGCGGAAAATCAAGCGGCAGTACGCGAAGGCAGCGCGTGATACAAAAAAGAACGCCCAGCGCGTGAAAAAGACCGGGGATGTGGTCGGGACGGTCGGACAGGCTGCCGTGCGAACGGTCGCGCGCCACCCGGCTGTATTCGGCATCATCGGCGTCATCCTGCTGATCGTGCTGCTTTTTTCGTCGCTGATCTCGGCCTGCTCCAGCATGGCCGCCAGCGGCGGGGCCGTCATCGCCGCCTCCAGCTATCTCGCGGAGGATACGGACATCGACAACGCGGAGCTCTACTATACGGATATGGAGGCCGACCTGCAACTCCAAATCGCCGGCGCCGAACGCAGCCATCCGGGGTTTGACGAGTACAGGTACAATATTGGCGACATCAGCCACAATCCCTATGAGCTCATGGCCTACCTGACGACCAACTACCACGATTTCAGCTATGCCGACGTAGTATCGGTGTTGGAGAGCCTGTTCGCGGAACAGTATCAGCTGTCATTCACCGAGTCCATGGAAACCCGATACGCTGATCCTGACGACGCGAACGGCGACGGGGATCTGGAGCCTTATCCCTGGCATGTGCTCACGGTGACGCTGACCGCGAACTCCTTCACGGACATCGTGACCGGCCATATGGACAGCGATCAACTCCAGCACTTCTCGATCCTGATGCAGACGAACGGCGGTCGGCAGTACATCAAGAACCCGCTGGACTTCGGCTGGCTCTACCTGATCTCCAGCCGCTACGGTTGGCAGATTGACTCCGCAACCGGCACAAAGTATTGTAACCGAGGCGTGGACATCACACTTCCCTCCGGCACAGAGATCCATGCCGGGCAGGACGGCGTCGTTTCAACCGGCTATGATGCCGGTGGCTTCGGGAATTATGTGGTCATCACCGATGCGAATGGGCTGGTGTCCAAGTACGCGCGCCTGGGCAGCGTCCTCGTCAGCGACGGGCAAGAGGTCAAGGCGGGAGACGTGATCGCCACCTCCGGCAGCGGCGGTCTGCACCTCGAGATCATCAAAAACGGCCAGTATCTCAATCCGCTTTATTTCGCGGACACCGGCAGCAGCGCGAGTCCCACCTATGGCATCCCCGGCGCGCCCATGAGCGATGACAAATTCGCCGCCATGATCGCGGAGGCAGAGAAATATCTAGGCTGGCCCTATGTCTGGGGCGGCAGCACTCCCGCTTCGAGTTTTGACTGCAGCGGCTTCGTCTGCTGGGTCATTAACCATTCCGGCGTCGGAAACGTCGGACGCACCACGGCCCAGGGGCTGTACAACCTCTGCACCCCCATTTCCCCGGCTGACGCGAGGCCCGGCGATCTCATCTTTTTCACGAAGACCTACCCCTGGCAGAACGCGGTTATCTCGGACACGATCCCCGAAGGGCTCTTGTTCACGGACGGCACCGTTTATCTGGACGGGAGCACCGCACCCTATACCATGAGAAATGATACGCATCCTGAGTTCTATCAACATTTACAACGCCACCCTGACAATTAGTATTATTTATTTAATACTTATAGTCATAGTATAGCATTGTTTTTTGTCGAATGATGTCGAATTATGGGGACAGAATATAAAAATCCACGACAACATATCGCGGATTTTATCTTTGTCAAATGGACTCAGCTCTCAGAAAGCATCGCTTCCAAAACTGCAAGTATGCGTTGCCGATCTTTTGGCGGCATTTCTTCAATCCGGCTCAAATAACTTGACGCGCGCTCCTTGTACGAATTATCGAGGACATCGATCAAAAGAGCTTCTGTAGAAACTTTCAAAGCGTTTGCGATATTGATGAAGTTCTCCAAACTGGGTTGCCTTGTACCTCGTTCGATATATGAAATGAAGATGGCGCTGACTCCGATTTGCTCCGCAAGTTTTTCTTGGCTCACACCAGCGGCGTCTCTATATTTTTGAATCTGCTTCCCTATCTTTTTCATATCCATAACTACGTTAACCCCCAACCAAACAAAAGTATGGCTAATACCATTGGTTGTAGTATAGTCTAACCATAAGTCATGGAACAGCTACTATTGGTCATATAAATATATGACTGTATATAATACTTTGGGGGTGATCTTCCTGGCCACCACCAGAATCATTCCGATCCACGCCGGCGGTCGCAATATTGCAAAGGCGCTCCGGGGCGTGGTGAACTACATATGGAACCCGCTCAAAACCAACGGCGGCGAACTCGTCTCCACATATAACTGCGCGCCGGAGACGATTGAGGCCGAGTTCGTTTTGGCGAAGCGGCAATACTGTTCCCTAACGGGCCGCAGCCAGGGCAGAAAGGATATTATTGCCTACCACGCGCGGCAATCGTTTAAGCCGGGGGAGATCACGCCGCAGGAGGCCAACCGGATCGGTTATGAGCTCGCCATACGGTTCACCAAGGGCCGCCACGCCTTTGCGGTCTACACGCATACGGATCGCCGGCACATCCACAATCACATACTCTGGAATTCTACCACGCTGGATTGCCGGAAAAAGTTCCGGGACTTCTTCCGCTCGGGCCGCGCGCTCCGGCGTTGCAGCGATGTCCTCTGCGCGGAGAACGGCCTGTCCGTGATTGAGAATCCAAAGCCGGGGCGCGGCAAAAGCTATGGCGAGTGGCTCGGCGCCGACAAGCCATTATCGTTCCAGGAAAAACTTCGGCGCGCCATCGACGCCGCCTTGGGGCAGGGGCCCTCCACGTTCGAGGAGTTCTTGTCTCTCATGCGCGAGGCCGGGTACCAGATAAACGATCACCGAAAGCACATCACGTTTCTCGCGCCCGGCCAAAAGCAGCCTACCCGCTTGGACACGCTCCGGGGCGACTATACCGAGGAGGCCGTCCGCGCGCGCATCGCCGGCCGACGCATTGTTTCCGCTCCTGCCGGTAAAGGTTTTAAGCCCTCGGCCCCTGACCGTCCTACTCTGCTGATCGACATCGAAGCAAAAATGCGTGAGGGCAAAGGCCCAGGCTTTGAACGGTGGGCCAAGGTACAAAACCTGAAGCAGATGGCACGGACGCTCATCTATCTTCAGGAGAACGGACTGAACGATTATTCTGTGCTGAAAAACAAAGCGGCGGCGGCCTCGGCGCGCTTCAATGCGTTGTCCTCCCGGATCAAAGCGCTTGACGAAAAGATGGCCGCCAACGCCGCGTTGCAAAAGTACATCATCAATTATTCCAAAACCCGGCAGGTCTATATCGAGTACCGCAAGGCCGGGTACTCCAAAAAATTCAGGGAGCTTCACATGGCCGACATCCTTTTGCACCAGGCGGCGAAGGAGGCATTTGACGAACTCGGTTTAAAGAAGCTGCCAACCATCGCGTCCCTGCGCGCGGAGTACGCGCCGCTGTTGGAAGAAAAAAAGAGGGCCTACGCCGAATATCGGGCGGCCCGTGAAGAGATGCGGACTCTGCTCACCGCAAAATCCAACGTGGATCGGCTGCTGGGTGTTGCGGACGGCGGGCGGGGGCGCGAATCCAGGCGCGAAGAGATTTGACCCGCTGGCAGAACAAAATAGCGGCCCGCCAGGGCCGCGTAGCCGTCCCCGCAACGCGGGGGCGATCAGGGGGATCGGGGTTCTCCCCGGCAAGCAGGCGCTAAGGTGGTACCTTAGCGCCCAGCTTGCTGAACTAATCAGGAAGTCCTGATAATCACGGTAATCTAGCAAAAAATTAAATCGGAACAATGCTAAAGAAGTGAGTGCCGGTGGAAACGCCGCGGCTGAAAGTTCCGATTAAAGTTGCCGACTCCGACGGCTCTATCAGGGAAGTTCCGATTATTTTTCCCAATGCTGTCTATCGCAGACCTGTCAGACGTTTCAGTGTGGCCTCATCGGAGACGGTGAAACGCTCCGGCGCAAGCTGCACGTGAAGTAGGTTCCCCGCCGGGGTCGCGGCCGCAATCGCCTTACGTTTGTGTTCGGTGTCCGTGAAGGTATAGTTTCGTTGTTCTTCCCCCCGACATCCCGAATGTTGCCGAAAACTTCACGGCAACATTCGGGGGTTTGGGAACTAAAGAATCTCGAAATACTAAATATTGGGATCTAAGGGATACAGCAGGATGGTATTATAACAAAATTTGAATGATATAGATACCTTCTTCATTATCAGGGTTCGTAAACCAAAAGACCAAAGTATAATCAATCTCGGAACCCTGTATATGATAGCTTATCCAAGGATAGTCATTAGGAGTGTTAACTGCTTCGGGCTTACCGAACATGGCAATCAATTCTGTCCGTGTCATATCCAGCGCGACTCCGTTTATTTTAACCAAGCTTGGATTCGTAATCTGAACCTGCTCTGCCATTTGTCCGTCCAAAGAATAAATCTCTAAGCCATTATAAAAGAAATAAGGTCCTTCTTCATCTAATGGGTCACCCAAAATGGAGGCAAATGGTTTTGAAAGAAGCAGGCTTACCGCAACATCTTTGTAAAACACGTCGGATGCAATTACACCCGTTGTGGCTGTTTCGTCTACGCTCCCTGGAGTTGGTTCTTTAAGTTCCGGCGTTACCTGCTCTGTCTGCTCAGTCTTTGGTGTGGGTTGAATGTTACCATCGCAACCACAAAGCATCAAAACAAGCGCAAGCGATATGCAATATAACAATAATATATATCCATATTTCCTCATAATGTTTTTCATCCTGTCGCCATTTCATAAGCTAGTTTTGCTGCCGCGTTGCCCTCATTCATCGTTGATACCGCACCACCACCACCGGAACCATAAAACATGCACATATGTCCGCCAAGGGGCCAACTGCTAAGTGGCGGGTTGCGGCTTCCTGGAGATGTATTTGAATCGTTAGGTAAACCATTACCTATTGCAAAATTCATTGCGTGAGGACGAAAATGGTACCCAACTGCTATTTTCCGTCCATCTACGATAATAATACCCGGACGAGCAGTCCACGACCAAGAAGATGTGTTTTTCCAATAGTCGGAATCACTTGCCTTTGATGCATTAAGGATGCTCTTGATAACATTAGTATCATCCACAGTTGCGGGTGACCAGTCAGTATGATACCCAGCACTTGCTGCCCAAGCAATATTTAGAGATTTCCCAGACTTCAGATCTGTCAGTGGCACGGTTCGCCGTGGTAACCCACCCCAAATACGCCCAACTTCAGCTTGCCCAAGTAATTCTACACCAGTCAAATCACATCCTGGGTTCCCAGAATCATATGGTGGTGTTGGTGTCGGTGTCGGTGTTGTGTCCACATCACCCGGCGTCGGTGTAGGTGACGGCGTCGGTGTGTTGCTCACTGGCGAGAGTGACAAATACTTATCCAAGATCCAGCCGGTGTTACCTTTGTATTGGCACTCCGCCCACTTCCACCTGTCGCCCTCGCTTATCGAGGCCTCAGCCGCATGCTTCCAGCCGGTATAGTAGACCTTTGTATTTAGGGTTAAAGCACTGCCCCAAGTAGCGCTAGTTTTACTGTGGTCTTTTCTGAAATTAGCGCCGGCTTTTTCGTTCACATAACGATCACCAGGGTTGCCGACCCAATACTTACCAGAAGTATCAGGGGCGGGCGAGGGAGTAGGGGCGTCGCTCGCTTCTACAAAGTAATAAACCCCACCTTGACTCTCCATCCTTTTGAAGAAACCGTATCCATTTATTATACCAAACAAATCGCTAAGATTAACATACATTGATTTGGAGTGGTAAAGTAGATCAATCGTTTTCCCTGTGTCGCTTTTTGCTTGTATAATAGAGTTGTCTTTTCCAATCCCCAACCAGTTCGTCGGGACATCTTTTGTTGTGTACGTAAATGTGTGTACTGTCCCGCCTCCACCTTGACTAGCTTTTTTGGGTGACCACTCTTTAAATATGCCAGTCTTTGTCGTTTCATTCCAACTAACAGCTTCTGCTTCAGTCTTATCGCGCATTACCGCCATAACTTTACGTAGCAGGAAATAACTCTTGCCATCTTTGGTTTCCGCGCTCCCAATATCGCCAGACTTCTTGACGTACGGATTTACTAGACTTGCTAATCCCAACGCATCCGTCGCCAAACCCGGATTATTCCCAACATACACATACCAATTGCTGCCGTCCTTTGCCGGGTCCTCCTGCGTGAACCTGTGCTCCGCCGCACTGTAGAACCGATTCTGCGCGTAGTACAGCCCCAGGGTCTCATCCCAGCTGTAACTGGCGAAGGCGACGATCTCAATGCCGGAGAAGTTGGTGTCCGTGTCGTAGCTGGCGGTGAGGATGTTGCCCCAGACGTCATACATGGCGTGGGTGATGACTGCGCCGGTGGCGTCCACCGCGTACACATCGGAGCCGAGGATGTCGCTGTGGAACCACACCTTCGTGATATCCAGCGCCGCGAAGTCGCTGGCCGGGTTCTCGCCGTACTCGCCGAAAGTGTTCGTCGCGCCGCGCGGGGTGCCCTCCGCATAGTCGAACGCCGCGCTGAAACGGTTGCCCCAGGGGTCGTAGACGGTCTTCGTCGTCCAGCTGCCGTCCTCGGTGGTCACAATGTCCCGGTAGGCGTTGGAGAGATAGTCCGGCGTGTAATGCGTCGTCACCGTCTCGTAGTTGTCCTGCTGTACGGTGCCGACCTCGGTCTCCCAGCTGCGCTGCCAGGTGGCGCGGAAGTCGTCCAGGGCAGGGAGGTAGTCCGGGATACGGCTGCTGCCGTTGTCCAGGGCGGCGTTGGCGTAGCCCGCGTTCTGGTTGAGGCGGACTTGCACGTTCCCGATCCGCGCGCCCAGCGCGTCGTAGGTGTAAGTCGACGACTCGCCGTTGGATTTCAGGCCCTTGACCAGCTTGTTCTGCGCGCTGTAGGTGTACACCGTCGAGCCGTTGAAGTCGGCCTCGCCGATCAGGTTCCCCTCGGCGTCATACGTGTAATTGGTCGTGCCAGAGGAGCCGGTCTTGGATGTCAGGCGGTTCTGGTTGTCGTAAGCATAGGTGTTTGCGCCGTCGCTGAGCAGGTTGCCCGCCAGATCGTAAGTGTAGTTGACGACTACGCCGTCCGTGGTGCTCCTAACCAGTTGGTTCGCGGCGTCGTACTTGTGGCTGATGGACTGGTCACCGCGATTCGCGCCCACGCCGGAACTCATCTGGAAGAGGAGGTTGCCCACGTCGTCGTAGGTGTAGGTCGTCTGCCGCAGGGTGCGGTTGTTCGCCAGAACCTCCTTCTGGGACGTGAGCTGGCCCAGCTTGTTGTAGGCGAATTCGGACGTGCTGCCGTCGTTGTAGTTGGTCTTGATCAGCCGGTTCTCGGCGCTGTAGTCGTAGGTCGCGCCCGTGCCGTCGGAGGTATCCGTGAAGCTGGACGGGTTGCCGTTGAGGTCATAGGTGGTCGTTGTGACACTGCCGTCCGGGTATGTCATGGAGGTACGGTTGCCCACCGCGTCGTAGCCGTAGCCGGTGGTTGTGCCGTCGATGTTGGTCACCTGCGTGGCGCGGTATAGCGCGTCGTAAGTGAATCCAATTGTACCATTGGAGTTGGCCGCAGTCAACCTATTTCCTACCAAATCGTAGGTGAAGGTCGAGGTTCCGTCGGCGTCCGCCTGGGAGATGAGGTTGTACACGGCGTCGTAAACGTAGGTGGTCACGTTGCCGTCCCGGTCGGTCTTTTGGACGGCGTGGTTTTCCTTGTCGTAGAGGTAAGTCGTCGCGTTCCCGGCGGGATCGGTCTCCTTGACCAGGTTCT
>WQUU01000087.1 GCA_009781925.1 Bacillota bacterium
CTTGCTCATCCTGATCACTGCCTTTCTTTTGCTTGTTTTACAGTATCAGGTTCACGCTCTTTTTGCAAGTTCCTGTCTAAGTCTACGGGGACATTATAAATAGCCAACAAATCGTAATAAATAGCCAACAAATCGTAGAAATGCAGCATATGAAAATAGTGAATTATGAGGTAAACTTAAACCGTAGTACGATAAAGCCCAATAACATTCTGTAGGAGGAGAGTTGAATGAAAAAGCCCCTTTGTCTCTTGCTTGCGGCGTTCATGATGTTCGCGCTGTTTGCAGCCTGTTCCACCCTGTCTTCGCCGTCTCCGACCGCGGCGACGCCGGCTCCGACCGTGCCCGCGGCCGCGACGCCGTCCCCGGCCGCGACCCCAGCTCCCACTCCCGCCTCGGCCGCGCCCAGCGGGAAGATCACCGTGACAACGAACATGACCGGCGACGTCAACACAGCGGTTGAAGATGTCGTGGCCGCGTTTACGAAGGAGACCGGTATCCAAGTCGATTACTCCGCGCCGGCCAACGACTATGAGAGCCTGATGAAGGCGAAAATGGCGACCGGCGACATGCCGGACGTCTTCTCCACCCACGGCTGGGCTGTGGCGCGCTACGGGGACTTTCTGCTCCCGCTGAACGATCAGGCTTGGGCCGGGAATGTGGATCCCTTTATTAAGCCGATGATCACCGACAAAAACGGCAATCTCCTGGTTCTGCCGGAGGATATGGACATCGCCGGCATCGTGTACAACAAGACCGTGCTCAACGCGTCCGGCGTTGACGCCGCTTCGATCAAGACCTGGGCGGATTTTGAGGCCGCTTGTGGAAAAATCAAGGCCGCAGGCTATACCCCCGTCTTTATGGGCGCAAAGGACACTTGGACCATCGGCCAATTCTTTGACTGGGTCGCCCCGTCCTTCTTCATCACAAACGAGGCGAGCAATGACCGCGCCGCGCTGCTGGACGGCTCCTTTGACTGGAACAAGTGGGGCGACCTGCTGACCATGTTCAAGCGCTTCCAGGATGAGGGCTATTACAACAAGGATGTGCTGACCGCGGACTACGCCGCTTGCGGCACGGAGCTTGGTAACGACCACGTCGGATTTGAGTTCTTCGGCAACTATATCATCGCGGACGCCGTTTCCGCCAACCCCAATGTCCAACTGGGCCTGATCCCGGTTCCGGCGAACGACCCCTCCGACACACCGACCCTGATCGCCGGCGAGCACCTCGCCGTCGGCGTGTGGAAGGATTCGCCGAACAAAGACGCGGCGCTGGCGTTCATCAATTACCTGGCCCGCCCTGACGTGATGACCAAGCTGGCGTCCGTGTCCGGTATGCCGGCCGGCATCACAGGGGTTCCCAGCGACACCGGCATGATCGCCGGCGACCTGCAGACCTACTCCAGTACGCGCACCTTCCCCTACTTTGACCGTGTGTATCTGCCCAGCGGCATGTGGGACGACATGTGCACAGCCGGCATCAACGTACTCAAAGGCGATCCCATCGCCGACCAGGTGACGCTGATGAAGGATAGCTACACCGCCAAAATAGGCGGGCAATAAGCAGGACTTCATGGGGGCGGGGAGATTCCCCGCCCCCCTTTATCTTTATACGAGAGGAGTGGGGGGCGCTCATGAAGAGACAGAATAAGCTCATCAATATTTTCTATTTGCCCGCGCTGCTGCTGTTTGCTGTGTTTGTGGTCTACCCTCTGATTAACGGGATCCGGATATCTTTCACCAATTGGGACGGGTTCCACGCAAACTACAGCTACGTCGGTCTTCAAAATTTTGAAAGATTGCTCACCGACAAAACATTTTGGACGTCGGTTAAAAACACGCTGATCTACGGATTCGGCAGCACACTTTTTCAAAATATTCTGGGCCTCGCCTTCGCCGTCTTTCTGAACTCGAAATTCCGCGGGAGATCCGCAGTTCGCACGATTATTTATCTGCCCGTGATGGTCGCCCCGCTGATCATGGGATATATGATGTATTTCCTGTTTAACTACCGCGGCGCGCTGAACGACGTCATGACGCTCTTTCACCTGGAGACAGTGGACTGGCTGGCCAACTCCTCGACGGCGGTCGGAATCATGACCGGGATCAATACCCTTCAGTTTGCCGGCATCTCTATGGTCATCTACCTCGCGGGCCTGCAGAATATACCGACGACATATTATGAGGCCGCCTCCATCGACGGAGTGGGGAAGTGGGGGCAGTTCCGTTATATTTCATTGCCGCTGCTGCGGCCCGCGATTGTATCCTCCATCATGATCAACATCATCGGGGGGCTCAAACTGTTTGACATCATTCTGGCCCTCGTCGGGCGGTCTCCGACCGGCGCGCAGTCCTTGAGCGTGTATTCTCCGTATATGTATTTTAATAAGGAAAACGCCGGATACGCGGCGGCCATCGGACTCACATCCTTCCTCCTGATTATGATCGTGAGCGCGGTCATGATGGCCTTCTTGGACAGGAAGGGGGATGATTTGACATGAAACGCAGACATCTTTGGCGTATCCCGGTTGCCCTTCTGATCGTGCTGATCTATTTGATTCCGTTTTATATTGTCATCTCCGTCTCTTTGCGGCACTCGTCGGATCACAGTTCATGGTGGGCGCTGCCGAACTATCTCTTTTTCGGCAATTACGCGACGGCATTGAAAGGCAGTATCCTGCAGGGCATTTTGAACAGCGTGATTATTACGATCTCCTCTGTCGCGCTGATCGTCATCTTCGGCGCGCTGGCCGCGTATCCGTTGGCCAGAAATAAAAACAAACTGAACAGGGCGGTGAGGATTTTCGTTCTGGGCGTCATGATGGTGCCTCAGCTGAGCATTATTGTGCCGATCTACTCGCTGGTGACCAACTTGAAGCTGGGCAGCACTTATCCGGGCATCGTTTTACTGCTGGTGACCTTTTTCCTGCCGCTGAGCATTTTCATCTTTACAAACTTTATTGCGTCAATCCCGAGAGACCTGGATGAGGCGGCCGCGATCGACGGCTGCGGGCCGATCCGCACCTTTTTCCTGATCATCATGCCGCAGCTCAAGCCGGTGACGGCTTCGGTCATTATCCTCACGGGGGTCAACTGCTGGAACGACTTTCAGTTTTCCCTCTACCTGCTGCAAAAACCGCAGATTACTTCCGTCACGCTGGCGATTTCCGGTTTTTTCGCGCAGGTGGGCAGCAACGTCTATGCCGCCGCGGCCGCCGCTGTGTTGGGCGTGATCCCGGTGATCGGGCTCTTCCTCGCGATGCAGAAATATTTTATCAAAGGCATGGTCGACAGTGCGGTGAAATTTTAATCAGGAGTGAAAAAGTTGAAAATTGCATTTATGGGCGCGGGAAGCACAATTTTTGCGCGCAATGTCTTGGGCGACTGCATGTGCGCCGAGGCGTTGCGCGCGTGTGAAATCGCGCTGTATGACATTGACGCGAAGCGGCTGCATGAGAGCGAAACCATTCTGCAGGGAATCAACAGGGGGCAAGGCGGAAAAAGCCGTATTTCGGCCTATCTCGGCATTGAGAATCGCCGGGAGGCCCTGCGCGGAGCCGATTTTGTCGTGAACGCCATCCAGGTAGGCGGCTATGACCCCTGTACGATCACGGACTTTGAAATTCCCAAAAAGTACGGCCTGCGCCAGACAATCGCGGATACAACAGGGATCGGCGGCATTATGCGCGCGCTGCGCACCATCCCCGTGCTGGAGAGCTTTTCCCGCGACATCGAAGCGGTTTGCCCGGACGCGTGGTTTTTGAATTACACCAACCCCATGGCGATGCTCACCGGCTATTTACAGCGATATACCGGCGTCAAAACAATCGGGCTGTGTCACAGCGTGCAGGTCTGTTCCGAGACCTTGCTAAAGTCGCTTGATATGGAGGACAAACTGCCGGGCCGGAAGGAACGCATCGCGGGTATTAACCATATGGGCTGGCTACTGGAGATTCGGGACAGGGAAGGCGCGGATCTGTACCCCGAAATCAGACGGCGCGCGGCGGCAAAAAACGCGGCGGAGACGCATGATGATATGGTGCGTTTCGATTACATTGACAAATTTGGTTACTATTGCACGGAATCCAGCGAGCACAATGCGGAATATAACCCTTTTTATATCAAGCGGAACTACCCGGAACGCATCGAGCGTTTCAATATCCCTTTGGACGAGTATCCGCGGCGCTGTGTCGCGCAAATTGAGAGCTGGGAGGCGGAATACGCGGCGCTCTCAAGCGAGGGGGCGCTTGAACACGAGCGGTCACATGAGTACGCGTCGCGCATCATGGAGTCCATCGTGACAGGGGAGCCCGGTCAAGTCGGCGGCAATATGCTGAATACGGGCCTCATTGACAATCTCCCGGCAGAGGCCTGTGTGGAGGTGCCCTGTCTCGTGAACGGAAGCGGAATCATGCCCTGTCATGTTGGCCGGCTGCCCGTACAGCTGGCTGCCATGAATATGATAAACATCAATGTCCATCTGCTGACGATCGAAGCCGCGGTGACAAGAAAGCGCGAGCACATCTATCACGCGGCCATGCTTGATCCCCACACAGCCGCGGAACTCTCGCCGGATGAAATTGTCGCCATGACAGATGAGCTGATTGCGGCGCATGGGGACTGGTTGCCAAAGTACAAATAGGTATAAAAATATCATATCTGAAAATTTGGGGAGTTATCCATACAGAAAATCCCGGGTCTCACGAAAAAATCGTGCGGGCCCGGGATTGTCGTTACAATAGATTTCCGAAAAGGCCGATCCTATGACTAAAAAGATTGCCGTTAAAAAGGGTTGCGGCAGCGCTATTTTTATGGTAATATTTTTTTTATAAGCTGAGACGCAGAAATGTATAGGGGGAGAGTATCCATGAAAAAAATTAATCTGGTGATTTTGGCGCTGCTTGTGGCCGCGGGTCTCGTACTGGGCGTTATTACCATGAGAGCGCCGGCGTCGAGCGCGGTCAGCCGCTTCAATGTGCAAAACATGATAGACGACGACAAGGTGCTGTCACAGGACATCCACTCGGTCGCCGCGCAGGACGCGCTGGCCGCCAACCGCGCGTATTTGGTTCAGCGGCTCGCCGATCTGGGGATGAATCCGCAGATTCTGACCTATCCGGACGTGCAGTCCGTGTACATCAACGAGACCATCCCTATCAACGACATATACGCCGCGACGCCGGGCAATTTCAGCAGTTACATCCTGCTGGTGGCCCATTACGACTCCTCCCCGGGGCACCGCAGCGCAGAGGACAGCGGGAGCCACGGCGCCGCGGACGACGCCTACGGCTGTACTGCCATACTGGAGCTCTCCCGCCTGATCATGGAGGACGCGCGGCAGGCAGCCCTGGTGAACGGGATCAAGGTGCTGTTCACCGACGATGAGGAGACCAACATGGCCGGGTCGGAGGATGCCGCGCGCGACCCGAAGGTGATGGAAAATGTCAGCTGTGTGCTGAATCTGGAGGCCCGGGGCGTCCGCGGCCCGGTGGTCATGTTTGAGACCAGCAAGAACAATGCCGCGCTGATCAATCTATATGCCAAGGCGAAAAATCCCTATACCTACTCACTGGCCACCGCCGTGTATCGTGTCATGCCCAATGACACCGATTTTACCAACTTCACGGCCCAGGGCTACAGCGGCCTGAATTTCGCCAACCTCGAGACGCTGTATTACTACCACAACCACAACGACAATTTCAGCAATATCAACGCGGACACGATGCGGCAGTACGGCGACAATATCTACCCCATGCTGCGTGAGTTCACTACAAATATTGCCTACTCCGATGTGAACTGGGCGAAGGCGGGTTCCGACAGCACGGCGTTCAGCATCCTGCCGGGCGGCGTGATGATCGTCTACTCGAGCGCCGTGGGTATGATCCTCCTTGCCGCGATGCTGCTGGCAGTGGCGCTTATGCTGTTCTTCGCGGCGCAGAAAAAACTGCTTAAGCAGACGCTGCTCTGGGCCGCAAAATGGCTGGGAGCGGCCCTGGGAGCCGCCGCGCTGGGTGTGTTGGTCAGCTTTATTGTTTCATGGGTCAGCGGAATACCCTTCAAGATCACCTATATCCCTAACGTCTCTTACGCGGGCGTTTTGATCATTGTAACGGTGGTTTTGGTGGCGCTGATTATGAGTTTCCTCGCCTTCCGAAGCGCGCGGAAGGGGGGAGACCCGGCGGCGATGCTGGCGGGCGGCGTGGCGCTGCAAGCGGCACTGACGCTGGTCTTCACTTTTGTGCTGCCCGGCGGAGCCTTCCTGTTCCTCTTTCCGGCGATCATCTTTGCGCTGTCAGCCATTCTGCTGCTGAGGAGCAAGTTTGGGCGCGTTCCGGCGGCGCTGGGCATTTTCTATACCGTACTGCTGTTTACGCCGCTGCTGATGCTGTTCAACATTGCGCTGACCGTCGGGGCGCTGTGCGTGATTCTGCTGCTGAGCGCGCTGGCCATGGCAGCCGCAGTCCCGGCGGGGTTGGCGGTGCTCAGAAAAACGAAATAGGCATACGGTTCCGCAAGCGGAAGGGTTGTAGCAAAACGCAACAAGGGGGCGTCCGGGAGGCCGCCCCAGCTTGTCAATAAACCTGGGAACGCGGGCCGCCGAGGGCGGCGGCCCCTACAGGGGTATAGCCAATGTCAAGGGTTGTAGGGGACGCCCCCTTGGGCGCCCCGCCAGGGGAACCCCTTTTAAAAGGGGTTGGGCGGCCGCGGTTGCGGCCGCCTACTGCTTGTTTTCGCCTCTATGTCCCCCTCAAATCAAATCCCGCTCCAGGCCGATCCGCACCGCATCAGCCAGGCTGCCGGCGCCGATTTTTCCATAGAGGCTGCTGATGATTGATTTTACGGTATTTTGTGAGAGCCCCAGCGACCCGGCGATTTCCGCGCGGGTCAGGCCGCGGGAGAGCGCGGTAAGAACCTCCTGCTCCCGTCGGGAGAGGCGGATCTCCGTTTCGGCCCGGTACCGGGCGCCGAAGTCCGCGGCCATGCGGGCCTGCCGCTTGGCATAGGTCGAGGCCTGCCGGTGGATCATCTCCAGCCATTCGCGCGGGACGCCGTCGATCTCCGCCTTTAACGCCGCCGCAGACAGTGTCCGCATGTGTTTGCCGAACTCGCTGAAGGGCGAGACCAGCTGATTCGGCAGCGCCGTCTCATAGGCCTCCCGCAGTTTCGCGAAAGCGGCGTCCCTCTCCTTCCTCAGATACAGCGCGCAAGCCTCCATCGCCTGCATCTCCAGGCGCTCGAACAAAATGGTTTCCCGCTTTTGCCGCTCCGCCATGAAGGCAAACAGAGGCTCATAATCCCCGATCAGAAAGCGGTAATAGGCTTTGAGCTGATTGCCCGCGTTCTCGATAAATTTTGCGTGCGCATAAGGCACAAAATCCCCTTTCAGCCAGTCGGGAATTCGTTGCGGCTGGCCGACGTGCCAAAAATAGAAGCCGATGGCGACATCATAAGCGGTATAACGCGCCAGATAGCGCTCCTCGGACAACAGCTCCTTCATGCTCTGCAGAACGCGCTCGCATGTCTCGGTATCCCCGAGAAAGAAGCAAATGCGCATCCGGTAAAACAGATCGCAGAGGATCAGATCGAACTGCTTTTGCTCGTGCGCCTCCTGAATGCTGGCCTGAAAATATTGATCCGCCTCTTTATACTTGCCCTGATAGAAGCACAGCTCGCCTCTGGCCGCGGCCACTTTGCCGGCGCCGTATCCGCCGCGCGCATGGATGAGCGCCAGACTGCTCTTCTCCAGCGCCGTGATGAATTCTTCGAGGGCCCCCGCCCGCTCCGTACCGACACAAGTGACCCAAAAGCCGACAAACAGGCTTGGTTGCCAGACATTTTCGTCCAGATAGGGGTATTTTGAAAAATACAGATCCTGCCGCAAAAAATATCGGTAGAACGTATAGCGGTCGGTGGCGGTGGATGACAGCTCATCGGTGATCCCCATGACATAATTGAGCTCGGCGATGGCGCGGGTCGTCTCCGGGGTTTCCGGCTGCTCGAGGTACCGCTTCTCATATGCGCTGCTCACCTTCAGCGCTTCGCTTAGCCTGTTCAGACTGAGTAAAAGCCGCAAATGTAACCGTGGGAAAAGAGGGTTTTTGACAGCCGCCGCCGGAGCGTTCTCGAGCACAGCCAGAAGGTGGACAGCCATATCGGGAGGGATTTGCCTGTTTACGGAGAAGTAGATCAGCCGGATCAGCGCCTCGTAATCCCGGGCCTTCTCGTAATTGTCCACCGCGTAGACGATATAGCCGTTCCGCGCGCACCAATCCCCGGCCTCGCGGTAGACTGTCCGCGTTTCTTCCTCGGAAAGCGTATTTTGGTACTGGCGGAGATACTGGAGAAAAAATTTATGGATCACATAGGTGTTCAGGAAGATGTCATAGCGGACATAGGCGCTGCACTTTTCCAGTTCCTTGACCAGGCCGTCGTCCCCGGCGGCCAATGTATGAACCAGATCCGCCGGCAGAGAATCCAGCAGGGAGAGCCGGATCAATAGATTCTTGAGCCGGTCGGAAATGACGTCCTGGACTTCCGTCTGGATCATTTTATTGATATTCACCTGCATGGCGTCGAAAACGTCATTGCGGAAGTCTTTATTTTTTTGCAGGGACTGGCCGACCAGGCTCAGGGCCAGCGCCCAGCCCTTTGTGCCCTCCAGCAGGCGGCGCACTTTGAGCGTTGACACCGAAACGCCGAGCAGGTGCAGGTAATCCGCGACCTCCTCCTCGGTGAACAGGAGATCCTCCTCGCTGATGAGCGGAACCGATTCCCTGGCCGTGGGGCCAATCAGTTCCGGAAAAGGAAAGGTCTGAGAGAGCATCAGCACCGTCCTTTCCGACTTTAAAAAGTATTCCGCCCTCTGGATGAAGCGAAGGATGTCCGGATTGTCCACCAGGTGCAGATCGTCATATACGGTATAGACTTTACCGGATCGCGCCCACGACCGGTAGGTGCTCAGAATCGCGGCGGTATACCGTTCCAGTTCGGCTTCCGTTTTTGGCATTCCGGCGGAGAGCAGCTTCGCCTCCAGATCGGGCGCCGTTTGAAACATGGTGGTATGGATCAGTTTTTCCCAAAAGCGGACTTCGTCGTTATCCTGTCTGGTGAGTTGGATCCAGTTTATTTTTCCGCCGGATTCCCGGCAAAAAGCCTGAACGGCCTGGGTCTTGCCGTAACCTGCGCCGGCGCATACCGTGACGAGGGGTTTTTGAACGGCCTGCCGGAGCAGATTGTTGATACGCGGCCTGTTGAGATGAACGCTTTCATAGAGTGGCATTTCGCCATCGCCTTTCTAACCTGTGTGTAGCCGGTTATTTTCCGGTAGGCCGGATCAAAGTGCAGAGCATGGCATAGCCCTTTGCCCATTCCTCCCGGCTGATTTCCATATTGGAGTTGTTCAGAGCCGTTGCGCCAAAACTGTATACCGAAACCAAATAAATAAATGTGTCAATATCGACCGGTTCAATTTTGCCAAGTTCCGTCATCCTCGTCAGCAGAGGCTTTAAAAATGGGAGCCAGATATCCAGAAGGTTGTTTTTTACAAATAATGCGCTGTCCGCGCCCGTAGCGACGCGGTGGGTGGCTATAGCCATAATGCGATCCATGATATTTGCCACGCCGGGGTCGATATTGTGCGTTGGTCTCCAAAGCACTTCCCTGGGAGGGGCCGTCTCAGCCAAACGGAGCAGATCGTCCATGTTTGGCTTGGATCGCTGGCGCTCCACGCTATAAGCGCTATAAAGGGCGTACAAGATATCCTCTTTGGACTCAAAATGATTGTAGAGCGAAGACACGCGGATACCGACGGCGTCCGCCAGATCCCGCATGGAGATTTTTTCATAGCCCTGTTTGGAATACATCATGGCGGCGGCATAGAGGATTTTTTCTTTGGTGCAATTCTGGCGTTGGATATCGGAAATGTCCATGGAGTTTTCTCCCGTCTTTTGTGGTCGGAAATGTTCAAATAGATTGTATCATGCTAACGAACGTTCGTCAACAGCAGGGGGTGTATTTTGCGACAAAAAAACCCATATTTCGGGCGTTGCGTTTGACTTCTGACAGCGATATACTGTTTTTATCAAAAAAGGAGGGGTGATCCATGGGAGAGGAGAAAATCCGCTACGTTGTGACAAAGGAACGGTTCAGCGGCCCGGACATCGGCGTCTACGACACCTATGGCATTACCTGCCAGGCCGCCGGACAAATGATCCGCATCCGCGACATCTCGACAGACGCAAAAAAGGTGACAAGAATGGAGAAGAAGTTCAATCGCTTTGGACTCGCGCCGATCCATTTCTATGACGTGGTGGAGGACATGCTCGCTTGACGGGTGCTGCGAATAAAAACAATCATGGCCGCCGAAAACTGCTTTCGGCGGCCATGATTGTTTTTTTATCTCAATATAACCCTTTTACATATTTCATCACAAGCCGCCCGCACAGCCCGCGCTGCCGGTAAGTCGCTTCGGCGAGCTCCGTGGCATAGGAGACCACGGCGTCGCGCTCCTCTGCGGAGAGGCAGTGCTGGCTGAAGCGGGCCTTGAGCGCCAGCGCCTCGATTTCCCCAGGCGGAGACCCGTGGCGGTTCAGCCGGGTGATATAGCGCCAGGCGCGGAGGGCGGCCTCATCCGTATTCGCCAGATGGAAGTCTTTTTCCCGGCGCTTGCGCGCGGCGCGGCGGCGCAAAAACAGGAGGAGCAGCAGAGCGCCAGCGGCGGCAAAGGAGAGAACAAGATAGAAAATCGCGCCGGGCCCCGGCTGGCCTGTCCCGTCGTGTTTCGTGCCCGGTGTGGGGGAGGGGGACACGCTCCCGGGGTTAGTCTGCGGTTTCTGCGAGGGTGCGGGCGACGCCTTCGGCGCCGCGGAGGGTCTGACGGCGGGGCTTGAACCCACCGGGGCGGCGGAGCTTGCGGCGGCGGGTGTGACCTCGAGGGGCGCCCACCCGGCGTTGTCATAGTACACCTCCACCCAGGAGTGCGCCGACTTGTCGGTGACCGTGGCGGGTTTCCCGACGCCGGCCTCCGAGATCGTGACGACATAGCCGCTGACAAAGCGGGCGGGGATCCCCAGCGCGCGCAGCATCATCGCGGCGGCGGTCGCGAAGTGGACGCAGTAGCCCTCTTTCGAGGTCTCCAGAAAATACAGGGTAAAATCCTCGTCCTGCGGAATGGCCATGGGCGCGAGCGTATACTTTGCCGCGGAGGAGATATACCGCGCCACCTGGGCGGCGACGGCGGCGCGCATGTCGATGAGACCGGCGGTGTTCACGTCGATGCCGGCCTCCGCCGCGAGCCGCCGCAGCTCTCCGGCGGTGGCATAGTCGATCTGCAGATTGTCCGCGTATGCCAGATCCCGTATCGACAGCGTTTGTGTGAAACTGAGGCTGTAATCTGTTGTGACGGGAGACAGCGCCGCCGCCAGGTCGGGCAGGCTGTCTTTCAAAATGAAGAAATTTACGTCGTCCGGTTCCTCATTCGTATGGTTGTAGCTGTAATACGGATAGTAATTCAAATCCGAGACGTCGCCTGTCTTCTTGATCGTCATCGCCGCGGTGGCCGGCGCGCTCTCCGGAAAAAGTTGATCGTATCTCTGGATGAGGATCGACTCCGCCTCCAGCGGCATCACTTCGTTTAAATCCTCCGCGTCGCGCCAGTCGCGGCCGTCAAAGGTTCGCATGGCGTAGCCGCGCAGATAGAAAGTTCCGGCCTCGGTCGAGGTCACTTCCAGGAGGCTTTGACCGGTCTGGATGCGCCGGCCCGCCCCGGCGATCGCCACGTCGTTTACGTCGAAGCGCCAGACGCCGGAGTTGCCGCTGGGCCAGCCGGCACTCGGCAGATTCATCGCGTCGCCGATTTTGGTGATCGCCCGGATCTCGCCGTTCATGGATTCGATAAACTGTCCCCGGCTATGGCTGTAGGTTGCCGGCGGGGCCAGAAGGTAGGTGATCCCCAGCAGCGGCAGCAGCAGCGCCAGCGCGGGCAGCAGTGTGAGCCCCCGCTTGGAGACGCTCCCCGACCGCAGCGCGCTGCCCAGCAGCAGGCAGAGGTAGACGGTGAGCAAACCGACCAAAAATCCGGGGTTCGCGATGTACTCAACCAGCACGAAGGTCGGGAGCACCAGCGGGAGTGTGAGGATGACCGTGTAGAGGCAGCTGTGCCGCAGCCGAACCAGAGCGGAGAGCGGAAGTAAAAGCGCGATCCCAAAGGCGGCGAAGAAAATCCGGATCTCCTCCGGGGACGCTTTGGCGCCGGGAAAAAGCACCGGCAGCGGCGACCACTGATTAAACTCATCCGTGATAAAAAACAATATCCATTTCGCGCCCGGCACGATCTCCGGCAAGAAGTAAATGAGCGCGGCCAGCGCGACGGGCAGGACAAGCAGCAGCCCCTTGCCGCGCCAGAGCGCGGCAAGGGCGGTGAAGAGCAGGGCCGCCGCGGCCCAGAGCGGGAGCAGTTCCCAGGCGGATAGCCCGAAGGGAAAGGCGCTGACAAACGCGCCGGCCGTACAAAACGCGGCGGCGAGGGTGAGGAGAAAGTGTTCTCCTCCCAGGAGAAGGCGTTTCATCGCGTCCCCTCCTTTGCGGCGGAGACTTTCCCGTCAATTTTGAACGCCCAGGTAAAGTGGGCGGGCAGAGACAAGGGTGCGGGGATGGATTCGCTGTCCAGCGCGGCGCAGAGAAAAGCCGTCAAATCCTCGGGTTTTGTGATCTCCCCTACGGCGCCCTGTTTCCCAAGCCTCACATAGTGGGAGAGGCCCTGCTCCAGCAGGTAGGCGCTGATCCACCGCAGGCGGCCCAGAATCAGATCGCGCTCTCCGCCGCTTGTCCACTGCGCGGCCTGTATCAGCCGGCTGTGGGGCGGGGGAGCGAGCGCTTCGCGGACGATGGTGGAGTCGTTTTTTGCGGAGAGTTTCCAGTGAATCGTATTGACCGCGTCCCCCGGACGGTAGGGGCGCAGGTCATACTCCTCGGAGAAGCCGCCGCCCGGCTTGGGGCGCAGCAAATTGACCCGGGGCAGCCCCGCGGTATGCGGCGGTTTGACCGGCGCGGGCAGCACCAAGACGGTGGCTCGGCTCCTGACAGAAATGGGTACAGTAAAGAGACCCAGGAGGCTGGCCGGCCAGATGCGCCTGAGTTCAAAGGAGGTGACACCGCTGTGGGGGGCGCCGATGATAAAAACGGGGTAGCTGCCGCATGCCCCGTTGAGCGAGAAACGGCGCCAAAGCGTCTTATCCTCACTTTTTGCGCAGAGACGCGCCTTGATCGGGCCGGACGGCAACGCTTTTTTTGCCGACGTGACGGTGAAGAGCTTGCCCTCCTCGCCCTGTTCCAGGAGCCTGGGCGCGCGCAGGGAGACGCGCCGTGTCAGCATACCGGGCAGGCTGATCAGCAGGTCAAAGGGCAGGAGCAGCAGTACAAAGACCCACAAGTACCACGCGAACCAGAGGCGACAGGTCACGTAAAATATCGTAGCCAGGAGGAGAACCAATAGATAGGTGAGCCGTCGTATCCACATGGCGGCGCTACCCCGCTTTCGGCGTCCGGACAGAATGGAGAATGCCGTCCAGAACCGCCGCCGCCGTGATGTTCTCGTTCTCCGCCCCGGGCCGCAGGATCAGCCGATGGGCGAGGGTGGCGGTGAACAGGGGGGCAATGTCTTTCGGAACCACATAGTCACGCCCCTGCAGATAGGCCAGCGCCTTTGCGATACTGGTCAAAGCGATGGACGCCCGCGGGCTGGCCCCCATGAGGACGTCGGGGTGATTTCGCGTCGCGCCGACCAGCGCGACGACATAGTTTAAGAGCTCGGGGTGGACGTGAACCCGATCCACCTCGGCGCGCATGAACGCCAGCTCCTGTCCGCTCAAAACGGGGCTCACCTGGTCGAGGAGATTGGCCTCCTGCTTGCGTTTGAGCAGGAGCACCTCATCCTCGTGGCGCGGATAACCCAAGGACAGGCGGATCATAAAGCGATCCATTTGGGAGTCGGGCAGCAGCTGTGTGCCGGAAGCGCCCACGGGGTTCTGTGTGGCGATGACGACAAAGGGCTGGGGCAGGGGGTGAGAGATGCCGTCCACGGTGACCTGATCCTCCTCCATGGCCTCAAGCAGCGCGCTCTGGGTGCGGGAGGTGGCGCGGTTCAATTCGTCGGCCAAAAACAGATTGCAGATGACCGCGCCGGGCGTATACTCCATGCGCCCGGTCTCCTTGTTGAAGATCGAAAAACCCGTCACATCGGAGGGCAGCACGTCGGGGGTGAACTGCATGCGGCTGTATTGGAGGCTGAGCGCCTTTGAAAACGCCAAGGCCAGCGTGGTCTTGCCCACGCCGGGCATGTCCTCCAGCAAAATGTGGCCCCTGGCCAGAATCGCCAGAAAGACCCGCAAAATTTCGGCTTCCTTGCCCACGATCGCGCGCGCGACCATCTCCAAGACGCTGCGCCCCGCCAAATAATACCGCTGCTCGTTTCCCATGGCTATTTTCCTATCTGTGTGGTGGTGATACTGTACATTATAACATATAATCCTCTTTTGTAACAGAGTTGTCAACTGCCCGCCGCCAAAATCGGCAAATTGCCCTCCTGCGCCGCACGAACAATCCAAATAATTTTACAAATATTTACATTTTCTTTGTCAGAACTCTTGACATCAATCAATTCCTCACTTATAATGATTGGTAATTTCTGGAAAACAAGAAAAGCAATCATATTTGGGGGAAACGATGAAATACGCATGGATCAAGAAAATA
>WQUU01000088.1 GCA_009781925.1 Bacillota bacterium
CGGCCTATGTGTCAAAGAGCTTGACCGCCGTCTGCTACGGCAGCGCCATGACGGAGATCAAAATGGCGGTCAGCGCGGACGCCGGACAGACTTGGAAAACGTCCGCAGTTCCTGCCCCCGTCCCGGCGCAGGAGGGCTATGTGCCCTCCGCCTCCGCCTACCCGTTAAAAGTGCGGTTCATGGATAGCCAGCGCGGCTGGCTGGTGCTGAGCAGCGGATACGCGATGGGCAGCCAGGAACCCTTTCTTTACACCACCGCCGACGGCGGCGCGACCTGGACAGAGTCAGCCGTTGACGGCAACTGGGGCGCGGGCGGCGGCATCACCTGCGTCGGCTTCTCCACAAAGGAGATCGGCTTTGTCGGCTACGGCGTATTCAACGACCTCGGCCCGGTGGTTTTCGCCACCTACGACGGCGGAAAGAGTTGGAACGCGCTGACGTTTTCCCTCCCGGAGGAGTACAGCGCCGACTATAAATACGCCGATTCCCCGGTTTTTGACGGCGCGGACGGCATCATGCCGGTGCATGTGAGGGCCGATCCCAACGGCGGCTATACTGTGACGATCAATCTTCTCACGCCGGATTATGGGGCGACCTGGACTGTCGGCGATATCGTGACGCAGCCATCGGAGCCGGCGTGGACGGCGACCCCCTCGGACATGGCGGAGCCTAAGTACACGGCGCTAAACTATGACGGGCTTGTGGCTCCGCCAGGATGGGCGCCTCCGGTTGGCTATAACGTGGTGGACGACGCGGCATTTACCATGGAGGTCTACAATGCTTTGGATTATGAGAATCGTGTCGTCTGTGACGATACATCGACCGCGCTGGAAAATATCACGCTCACATTCACCGGGCCGGAGACCCTGGTTCTGAGAATCGACGCGAACGACTTGGGTTGGCAGCTTCAGCAGACTCTCCCTTATCACCAGTGGGAGACGCTGGAAACCTTCAACCTGCCCAAAGGCACCTATTTGAAGATAGCAGGACTGTTCGCGGACTACACCGCTAAGCATTTTGCATCCACGGCATCCACGGCAAATTCCGACTACAATTACAGCGTCCCGCTGCCAGATGACTACACAGGTAAAGTGATGTTCGGCGAGGGAGGGGCCGACGGAAATCCGATCACCAGCGTATACGACATGGCGGTAGCCCAAGCGGGCGTCCTCTCCGGCTGGCTGTTCTCAATCAGCCGCTACTCCCCCGCCGATTATGAAACTTTTATCCGTTCGCTGGACGGCGGAGCCGCGCCCTTTGCGAAGGATGCCAACTACATCTACGTACTCAGCATGCCGACGGATGTACAGGGCGACACCAACGAATACAGGGCGTTCCAGAGCGAAATCCCGCAGATTGAGGCGAGTTTCCGCGAGGCGAACGGCCTGGAGGGGTACCTCACAGGCGCTTGGAACATCTCGTACGCGAAAGATTCCGCCACCGGCGCGGATATTTCCCTCCAAACCCTCTACGGCAGCGGGATCGGCAACGGAGGCACGCTGACCCTAAACGCGGACGGCACTTTCAGCAAATATATCGGGGTCACGGACGGCGACAAAAATACGCACGAGGGGACATATACCCTCTCCGGCGCGGGAAATGACATCGCGTTCACCTTTTATAGCGGGCAGACGGCACAAGGTTTCTATCTGCCGCAGGACGGCGTGCTCCTGTTCCGCAATGGCGCGTCCGGAGCGAATGAGTATTTCAATCGGGCAAATTAGCGCGTAATAAGACAAGGCCCCGGGAGCAATCCCGGGGCCTTGTTAAGGTCAAAAACTTGACAAGAGCATGGAATAGCTCCCTCAGTCAGGCCGCAAGGACAGCGTCCTGCCAGCTCCCTCATGGAGAGAGCCCAGACCGTCAAAAAAGGGGTTTCACCTGACGGGACGCCCAAGGGGGCGTCCCCCACACCCCTTAATATTGGCCATACCCTTGTAGGGGCCGCCGCCCTCGGCGGCCCGCATTTCTGGGTTTATTGCCCAGCTCCCTCTTCGAGGGAGCTGGTAGCGCTGCCCTTGCGCTGACTGAGGGAGTGTCCTTGATCTACTCCGCCGACTTCAGCGAGCCCACCATGTCGATCTCCCGGAGCCTGCGCCGCATGACAAAATTGACCACCTCCGCGCACAGCGCCGTGAAGGCCACAGCCAGCGCGAAGCTGAGAGGCTCGATCACCCGGCGGAACATGACCTCGTCCACCTCCGCCCCCGTGGTGATGTAGCGGGTCAGAAACGCGCCGGCCACGAGGCCCAGCGCGATGCCGATAAAGGTCAGAATCCGGTTTTCGCGAAAAACCGTCCGCCGGATCTCGGCGTCGTAGAAACCCAAAACTTTCAGCGTGGCGATCTCCCGCTCCCGCTCGGTGATGTTGATGTTGATGAGGTTAAACAGCACCACAAAGGCCAAGCTCGCGGCGGAGATGATGATAAGCCAGACCACGGCGTTCATGCTCCGCAGCATGTCGCTCACGTTGTTCTCCAGTACCCGCAGATCCAGGAGCCCCGCGACGTTTTTGTCCGCCACGACCTGCGCCAAAAAGGTCTCGCGATCTGCCGCCGCGTCCGGGCTTAGGCGCAGCAGCGCCATGTCATAGCCGGGTGTGCGCCCGAAGGCCTTTTCATAGGTCTCCGGGGAGAGGAAGATGAGGTGGTAGACGTAGTTCTCCGCGATCCCGGAGATGGTGAGTACTGCGCTCACATCGCTGCCGTCGGTCTCGGTCGTCCGCACCGTGACCGTGTCGCCGACGCCGACCTGCAATGTCCGGGCCAGTTTCTCCGTCAAAACGACACCGTCGCCCTCCGGGAAGGGGATGGGTTTTTGGCTGGCCCGCTCCGCCAGGCGAAAGAAGTCCGGCAGTTTTTGGGGGTCTTCGGGGATGTAGAGCTGGATGCTCAGATCGGTGTAGGACACGCTGTCACTCTGCGCCGTCACCGGAATCTCCTGGACATAGAGGGCGTCCGCCTTGCCATGGAGCAGGCTGTTGAAACTGTTGGCATCCTGCGCCGAACCGGCCCCGGTCAGGGAGACCGCCGCGTCGTAGCGCTGGATGACGCCGAACTGGTAGGACGCGATGCCGTTGATGGCGTCTCTGAGGCCGAAGCCGGCCAGGAGCAGGGCGGTGCAGCCCAGTACGCCGATGATGGTCATAAAAAAGCGTTTTTTGCTCAAAAGCAGATTGCGCCCCGCCACCTTCTGGCTGAATTTCAGCCGCCGCCAAAGGAGGGGGATGCGTTCCAGAATCACGCGCTTGCCCTTCTGCGGGGCCTTTGGCCGCATGAGCTCCGCCGGCAGGTTGGAGAGGGCGCCGTAACAGGCCGCAAAGGCGGAGAGCGTCGTCACGAGCACGGCGATGAGCAAGGTGACCGTGATGAGCAAGGTATTGCCTCCGAGCTCGATGCCGGGCATCTGATAGAGGATCTGATAGGCGTGCCAGATGGTGCTGGGGAAGACGGTCACGCCCGCAAAAATACCGAAGACCGCGCCGAGGAGACTGGCCGCCCCCGCGTAACATATGTATTTCAGCGCGACGCCGAACTTGGAGAAGCCCTGGGCCTTGAGCATCCCGATCTGAGTGCGCTGCTCCTCCACCATGCGGGTCATGGTGGTGAGGCACACCAGCGCCGCCACCAGGAAGAAAAAGATCGGAATGATGCTGGCGATGGCCCCGATGCGGTCGGCGTCCGAGCCGAAACCGGCGTAGCCGGGGTTGTTCTCCCGGCTGAAGACGTACCAGCGGGGGGCCTTGAGGTCGTTTAAGGCCTGTTTGCCGTCTTCGATTTTCTGAGCGGCGTCGGCGAGTTTCGCGTCCGCGCCGGCTTTTTGGCTGTCGAAGGCCGCCTGGCCGTCCGCGAGCTGCTGCTCCGCGTCGGAAAGGGCCTGCTCTCCGTCCCGAATTTGCGCGGCGGAGTCCTGAAGCTTTGCAGAGGCCGCGTTGTAAGCGCCCAGCCCAGCGTTGTACTTTGCCCTGCCGCTGTTATACTGCGCCCAGCCCGCGTCGAGCTGGGCTTTTGAGGCGTCGAGCTGAGCCTTTGCCTGCTCGAGCTGAGCGTTCATCGCGTCCAGGGCGGGCAGCTGGGTTTGGAGATAGGCCAAAGTCGACTCATAAGCCGGGTCGTTTGGATCCAGCGCGGCATAGGCGGCGTCCCAGGCCTCCCGCTGGGCGGTGTAGGCGCTCAGATTGTCCTGATACGCCTGGAGGCCCGCGTCGTACTGCGCCTGGGATGCGTTGAGCTGCGCCCGCGAGGCGTCCAGCTGCCGCTTGGTGCTCGCCAACTGGGCGGCGCCGTCCGCGAGCTGCTGTTTGGCCGACTCTAAATCCGTGCGTTTTTGGTCGATCTCGGCCTGGGCGTCGAGGAGTTTTTGCCGGGCGTCGGCAAGCTTCGCCTCCGCGTCCGCTTTGGCTGTGTCGTAAGCCGTCTGGGCGTCGTCGATCTGGCGCTGCGCGTCGGCGTGGATGCCGTCGTAGCGCGCCTGGGCCCGCGCGGCGCCGAAGTCCCCGAGCTTGCCGACGCCCGCGTCGATGGTCTGGGCATAGGCGTCCGAGAAAGCGGAGAGCCCCGTCGTATCCGCGTCCATGGCGAAGAGCTCGGTGTAATATGTGTTGTCGAAGTCCTCCTGCGGCACAAAGACAAAGGCTGTGAGCGTACCGCCTCCCACGCTGGAGGCGCCCAGCATGTTGGAAAGGTACAGCGGCGACTCCGCAACCCCCACTACGGTAAAGCTCCGCCGCTTGAGCAAATCCAGGCTGGAACCCGTGTTGCTGTCCGAGACCGTGATCGTCTCGCCGATGCCCGCAAAGGAATCGCGCCAGAACATGGAGCCGCCCACAACGCACTCCCCCGGATTTTCCGGCAGCCGCCCTTCGACGATGCGCAGAGTGTTCAGCGCTTTCCCGCCCGACGCATCCGGCAGAGAGTGGAAGCGCGCGGCGATGTCCTGCTCCCCGGCGCGCACCAATAAATCCACCCGCTGGGCGGGCATGACCGCGGAGATGCCCGGCAGTTCCCGCAGAGCCTGCACGTCGTCCGCCGTAAAGCCCATGGTGGAGAGCAGGCGGTAGTCCATGAGATTGGAATCGGCAAAATATTGATCCGCTGTGCGCTTCATGTCCGGCCCGGTGGCGCGCAGGCCCGCAAAAAAACAGGCCCCCAGCGCCGTGATGGCGAAGATGGCGATAAAACGCGCAAAGCTCTGGCGGATGTCCCTGAAAAGGGTTTTGCGGAGGGAGCGTGTCATATGCGGCTTACCAGACGATCTCGTCCACGGACAGCGGCTGTTCGTTCTTCGTGACGGCGTCCACCCGCCCGTCCCGCACCCGGATGACCCGGTCGGCGATGGGGGGAATGGCCGTATTGTGGGTGATGAGGATGACCGTCATACCCTGTTCCCGGGAGCTGTCCGCCAAAAGCTTGAGCACCTGTTTACCGGTCTCGTCGTCCAGCGCGCCGGTGGGCTCGTCGCAGAGGAGGAGCTTTGGGTTTTTCGCCAGCGCCCGGGCGATGGACACCCGCTGCTGCTCCCCGCCGGAGAGCTGGGCGGGGAAGTTGTCCGCCCGGTCTTTTAACCCGAGCATCGAAAGCGTCTCCATGGCGTCCAGCGGCGTTTTGACAATCTCGGAGGCGAGCTCCACATTCTCCAGCGCCGTCAGATTCGGTACCAGGTTGTAGAACTGGAACACAAACCCCACCTGAGTTCGCCGGTAGGCGGTGAGCTCCTTCGCCGAATACTTGGCGATATCCGCGCCGTCTATGAGGACGGCCCCGGCGCTGGCGGTATCCATTCCGCCCAAAATGTTGAGGATGGTGGTCTTGCCCGCCCCGGAGCGCCCCACGACCACGCAGAACTCCCCCTTTTCCACGGCGAAGCCGGCTCCCCGCAGGGCATGAGTCTCCACGTCCCCGGTTTTATAAATTTTGTCCACATTTTGGAGTTCTATGTAAGGCACGGCAATATCCTCCATCGTGAATTGTAGGGCACGGCGACCTCAAATACGCCATGCCCCTTTTTGTATAGGTCACATCATTTAACCGTCAAGTTCGGCCACATAATCAGTCTTCTTTTGAGATGGGATTCTAAATGTAAAAGTTGTCTCCCCCTGATAATTACTCACCGCGAAATCACCCAGGAGAATAACGTCCATTCCGATCAAAACATCAATTTTCTGCGCCCCGATTTCAGAATCACAGACAAGCACCTCGGAAACCACAATGTTGTTTGGTAGCACAACATCCAGCAGATATGTATTCGCCACCATAGGCCCGGATGCCGTTTGGAGCCTCCTTTTCCCAATCGGAACCAATTCAAGCACATCCACGATCTCTTTGGAAATGCAGG
>WQUU01000089.1 GCA_009781925.1 Bacillota bacterium
CGGCTCCTATGTCATTCTGGGCGCGGGACTCATGGGGATTTGGAGCTGCATCTGCTTTTCGAGTGCGGGGGACATCAACCGTGAGCGCTGGAGCGGTACACTCTCTATGATTTTCGTCGCGCCGGCGGGGTTTCAGCTCATCATTTTCGGAAAAATTCTCGGAAACACGCTGCTTTCGCTGCTGACATTGCTGCTGTCCTTCGTGACGGCAAAACTCGTATTCGGCGTAAGTTTAAGCGTCAGCCAGCCGCTTTTAACAGTGTTCGCGCTTTTCAGCACCGTGGTCTGCTTTATCGTGTTTTCGACGCTCATCGCCTATTTGCTGACGTTGAGCCGAAAGACGACGCTATACATGAACCTGATCGAAGTACCGATCATCCTTCTATGCGGTTTCGTATTCCCAATTGAGCAATTGCCCCGCTGGGTACAGATCATCTCTTTTGTTTTGCCGCCAACCTGGGCGGTAAAACTGCTGCGGCTCGGCATCGGATTAGCGGAACCATGGCAATTCTGGGAGACATTCGGCATCCTGACGGTGGTCACAGCCGGATATCTAATCCTATCGTTGCTGCTCTACCGGATGATCGATCGGCAGGTGCGCAGAGGCGCGACACTGGAGGTGTTTTGATGACGCGGCGTTTTTTCAGGCAGGCGTGGCTGTATTTTAAGGGCTCAAACGCGGCGTTCAATTTTGAGGAGTTCGCCCTGCTGGAGCTATCATATCCCCTGCTCACGTTGATCTTTTTTGTGGTTCTCGCCGCCTACAGTTTTAACGCCTCAGATTTGACGCATTGGGTGGTGGGAAACTCCTTTTTGCTGTGCGTCAACACAACGCTATTTATGCTCGGGGTGACCTTTGATGGTGAGCGACAATACGGCAGGCTGCGTTCCATCATCGTGTCGCCGACAAACAAACTGGTCATCGTTTTGCAAAAGGCAGTCTTTCCGATACTCACGTCCATCGTCACAGTCGCAGTCGGATTTGTGATCGGCGCATTGATTTTCCGCGTAGATTTCACTCACATCAATCTTGGATTGCTATTAGTAGCGATCGTGGTCTCTATGTTCTCCTCAGCAGGGCTGGGCATCCTGTTTGCCACGGTGTCGCTGCTCTCGGACAGTGTGCATTTCATTCTCAACACCATGTCCTATGTCCTGATGATCTTCTGCGGCGCAAATTTTCCCATCGCCCAGCTCCCTGTCTGGGGGCAGATCATCTCCCGGGGGCTGCCTTTGACGCGGGGCATCCAAGCGGCGAATCTATTGTTCACGAGATTTGAGTTACGGGACTTTCTGTCCCTAATTGTGGGTGAAGTTGCTGTGGGCGCGGCATATTTCCTCGCGGCATTTACGGTGATCAAGTTCGCGGAGCGCGCCGCGATCAAACGAGCGAGCTTTGAGATGTTTTAATCGGACTGCGGATCCCCATAAAAAAGAGCGCCTCTTTTTGGAGACGCTCTTCTAATTTTTTATTGCCCCTACTCCTCCGCCAGCTTTTTGGCCTCCTCGATGACCTTCTGCTGGACGTTGCCCGGCGCCTCCTCATAGCGGTCGAACTTGAACACGAAGGAGCCGCGGCCCTGGGTCATCGACCGCAGATCAATCGTGTAGCTGCTCATCTCCGCCATGGGCACCTCAGCTTCCACAACGGTGTTGCCGTCGTCATCCGGGTTCATGCCCATGACCCGGCCCCGGCGCTTGTTCAGGTCGCCGATCACGTCGCCCATATAGTCGGAGGGCACGGTGACGGCCAAAGCGCCGATGGGTTCCAGAATTGTCGGCTGAGCCTCCGGCATTCCGGCCTTGTAGGCCAACTGCGCAGCCGTCTTGAAGGAGATTTCGTTGGAGTCTACGGGGTGGTAAGAGCCGTCGTACAGCGTGGCCTTGAGGTTCACCACGGGGTAACCGGCCAAAACGCCGTGCTGGATGGAGTCACGCAGGCCCTTCTCCACGGCGGGGAAGAAGTTTTTCGGCACGCTGCCGCCGAAGACCTCCTCGGCGAAAACCAGGTCGTCCTGGTCGAACTGGGGTTCGAAGCGGATCCACACGTCGCCGAACTGGCCGCTGCCGCCGGACTGCTTCTTGTGGCGGCCGTGGGCCTCCACCTTTTTCTTGATCTTCTCCCGATAGGGTACCCGGGCGGGGGTGAGCTCACTCTCCACGCCGAAGCGGTTTCTGATCTTCGCGCAGAGCACGTCGATCTGGATGTCCCCGGCGCCGGAGACGACCATCTGATGAGTTTCCGGGTTGTTCACCACGGTGAAGGAGATGTCCTCCTCGTTGAGACGCGAAAGGCCGGTAGAGATCTTCTCCTCCTGGCCCTTGGTCTTCGGGCTGATGGCCATGGAGTAGCAGGGCTCGGCGACGGCGATGGGCGGCAGCGCGACAGCGCGGCGGGGATCGCAGACGGTATCGCCGGTCTTCCACTCCATCTTGCCCACGGCGGCGATGTCGCCGCAGAGGATCTCTTTGATCTCCGTATTCTTCTTGCCGCACATGCTGTAAAGGCGGCCCAGTTTGTCGGTGGAGTCCGCGCGCGTGTCGCGCAGAGACATGTCGGAGGTGATCTTACCGGCCAGAACCTTCACAAAGGAGAATCTGCCGAACTGGTCGGAGACGGTTTTAAACACAAAGGCGCAGGTGGGGCCATCCGGGTCGGCGGCGATCTCCGTGCCGTCCGCGGCCTTGACGGGGGGCATGTCCGAGGGCGCTGGGACATAGTCCGCGACGGCCTGCAAAAACGCCTCCGTGCCGATGCCGGAGACGGCGCTGCCGCAGAGCACGGGCACCACCGTGCGATCCTTGAGGCCGAGGCGCAGGCCCCGGATGGTGTCCGCCTCATTGAGCTCCATGTCCTCGAAGTACTTTTCCATGAGTTCCTCGTCCGCGCCGGCCGCGGTTTCAAAGAGTGTCTCCCGCAGAGAGGCGGCGGTGTCCGCGTCGGCGGCGGGGATGGGGCTCCTCGTGGTCTTGTTGCCCTTGGTCTGCAGGGCCACGTTGTGCACGAGATCGATGACGCCGCTGCCGTCGCTCATCGGGGCCGTGACGGCGCAGACAAAGCTGCCGTATTTGGCGCGCAGGGCGTCCAGAACGGCCTTGAAATCGCCGTGCTCCTCGTCCAGCTTGGAGACGTAGAACAGCACCGGCAGATTCGCCTGTTTCAGCGTTTTCCAGCTGCGCTCGGCGCCGACGGAGATGCCGTCCTTGGCGGTACAACAGATGACGCCGGCCTCCGAGACCCGCACGGCCGCCGCCACTTCGCCCGCGAAGTCAAAGAAGCCGGGGCAGTCCAGGACGTTAATTTTGCAGCCGCCGAATTCGATGGGGGCGATGCCGGTGGAGATGGTGATCTGGCGTTTTTGCTCCTCGGGGTCGGAGTCCATGGCGGTGTTCCCGGCGGGCACCTGACCCTGCCGGTCGATGACGCCGGTCAGATAGAGCATATTCTCCGTGAGGGTGGTCTTGCCGCTGCTGCCGTGCCCCAGCAGGCAGATGTTGCGGATCTTGTCGGTCGTGTAGCCCATGAGACGGATTCTCCTTATGTGAAATATTACTGATTACGCATAGACAATATATTATACAGCAAAAACAAGGGAGAATGCAAGCCCTACTTTCGCGGCACGGCCGATAAACATCGGTTTTTGTTTTTATACTATGCCCTCTTGCCGCTCTTCCGTTTTTTCTTCCCCGGCGCCGATCACGAGCTCTTCTCCAACCGCCTGCACAACTTTCATCCTCGACGCCAAATATCCCAGTGCTGTTGTCACACGCACTAGTTCGTTTCCCAGACGCTCTAGCTCCTCTATCGCGTCCAGCTGCATCCGAAACAACTCAAAGTACGGATCATGGTAGTCCATCACGCAGTCCTCCTTATTATGTAACTATTTTTTAAGATCATTTTTTGGGTGTATATTATTATAGCTTATTTCGGTTACACTTTCAATACCATTTGGAGGTGTAAGTTATGTTTCTTATCAAACAACCATCTGCTCGCGCCAATATCTCGCGTAGCATTCGTTTTGATGACAAACTCTTTGACGAACTGAAACAAGCTACGTATAAGCACGATGTTTCGTTCAATTCCCTTGTGCTGCAATGTTGCCGGTACGCGCTGGAGCATCTGGAAGACGAAAAAACGAAGGAGTAGGAACCGTTTTGGTTTCTACTCCTTTGTTACGTAGAGGCGGTGACTTTGTTTTGTCCTTTGGCTCCCTCCGTGAGGGAGCTGGCAGCGCTGTCCGCGCGCTGACTGAAGGAGTGTCCTTGACCTTTAACGGTTTCGACCTGTAACACCTCCGCCGCGCACCTCATAGAATGTACCGGCAAGCTCCGCCAAAATGCCGGGAGAAGAGGTGTGCCATGCGGACGATTCGAGTGCGAGACCTGTTTCGGTATCTGGGCCCGGCCTTCGTGGTGAGCGTCGCGTACATCGACCCGGGCAACTTCGCGACAAACATCAGCGGCGGCTCGGCCTTTGGCTACGCGCTTCTGTGGGTAATTTTGTGGAGCAATATGATGGCAATTTTCTTGCAGACCATGTCCGCCAAGCTCGGCATCGCCACGGGCCGCAGCCTGCCGGAACTCTGCGCGCGCATATTTTCACGGCGGACAAATTGGATTTTTTGGGCCGTCGCCGAAATCGGCGCGATGGCGACCGACCTTGCGGAGTTTCTCGGCGGAACGTTGGGGCTGTATCTACTGTTCCGCATTCCGATGATATACGCCGGGCTGCTCACCGGGCTTTTGACTTTTTTCATCTGCTGCATAGAGAAATACGGGCAAAAGGCTATTGAACTCGTCATTACGGCCCTCGTCGCGGTCATCGGCACCGCCTATCTCATTGAAATATTTCTGGCAAAGCCCGACTGGGCACAGGCCGGCATCCGCGCCCTTCTGCCTTCGCTTCCAAACGGCAAAGCCGTCATGCTCGCCGTGGGGATGCTGGGCGCGACTGTCATGCCCCATGTCATCTATCTGCACTCCCAGTTGGTGCAGAGCAGGGGCGGCGGCGCCGGCGACGCGGAGAAGCGCCATCACCTGAAAATGGAGAAGATTGACATCGCCGTGGCGATGAATGTCGCGTTTTTGGTCAACGCGGCCATGCTGGTGGTCTCCGCTGCCGTTTTTTTCCGCAACGGCAGGGCGGTGGATACAATTGAGCAGGCCCATGAATCTCTGCGGCCGCTGTTGGGCTCACTCTCCAGCGGCGCGTTCGGAATCGCGCTGCTGGCCTCCGGCCTGTCCTCTTCGGCGGTGGGCACCATGGCCGGACAGACCATTATGAGGGGTTTTGTCAACATCCAGATCCCGATCAACCTCCGGAGACTGCTCACCATGGCGCCGGCGGTTCTCATTGTCGCGCTGGGCGTCAATCCTATGGACACTCTGATTCTGAGCCAGGTCGCGCTCAGCTTTATCTTGCCGCTGCCGATCCTCCAGATGCTGTGGATCGCAAGGAAAAAGGAGTTGATGGGCAGTTTCACAAACAAAACCTGGGTACAGGTTTTGGGGATAGCAATCGCGGCTGTGATCATCGCGTTGAACGCGATCCTTCTATTTCTGACATTTACAGGGCGCGCGTGATATGGTATAATCAAGCTGAGAGGGCTCCGCCCGTCATTGTGAGCGCAGCGAAGCAATCCAGAGACCACAGAAGGACTGGATTGCCACGGCGGCAAAGACAGCCGCCTCGCAATGACGGGCGGGACATAGGCTTCTAAACTTCCATGCATCAATACGGGAGAGAAACAATGGACGATTACACCAACTACAGGGAACAGAAGCACAGTGTGAAGCTCACAAAAATCATCGAGGAAATGGAACTTCTGATCGTCCACGCCCCGGAGGACATCGGGGAGCGCTTGGTGCACACCTCGGAGATCAACCGGCCCGGTTTACAGCTCGCCGGCTTTTATGACTACTTCGAACCCAGCCGTATCCAGATGATCGGCATTGTGGAGACGACCTATCTGTGCGCGCTCACCGCGGCGGAGCGCTATCTGCGCCTGCGCGACCTCCTGAGCCGGGGCATCTGCGCCCTGGTGGTTTGCCACGACTGTGAAGTGCTGCCGGAGTGCCTGGCGCTCGCGCAGGAATTTGGCGTGTGCCTCCTGAGTACCCCCTGTGACACCTCAGAGGTGATGTCCCAGCTGATCAGCACCCTGACCTACTATCTGGCCCCCCGTGTCACGCGCCACGCCGTCTTGGTGGAGGTTCACGGCGAGGGGTTGCTCATCCTTGGCGAGAGCGGGATCGGCAAGAGCGAGACGGCATTGGAGCTGGTCAAACGCGGGCACCGCCTCATCG